>JAUYCD010000184.1 GCA_030692375.1 Candidatus Latescibacter sp.
CCTATTCCCAGGGAACCAAGGTCGGTAATGTCATCTATGTCGCAGGTCAGCTCGCCCACAGCACCGAGGTGGATGAAAAAGGGATGCCGAAACAGGACCTCATGACCGGAAAGAATTTCGAGGAGCAGTTCAAGGTAACCTTGGAAAACATCAAGAAGGTGCTCGCCCATTACGGCGCCACCATGGATGATGTGGTGTTCCTCCAGAATTTCGTCGCCCCGCTCAGCCGGGATAAGAAACTCAAGGCCGGCGATTACAATGCCGCAGCTTCCAAGCTGGTCCGCGAGTACTTCCCAAATGGCCTCCAGGCGATGACCTTCGTTGATGTGGTCGCCCTTTATGGCGGCCAGCAGTTGGTTGAGTCCAATGCCATCGCGGTGATTTCTTCCAAGAAATAAAGGTTTTTCCTTTGATTATCCCCTTCCCTCGCAAACAGGGGGAAGGGGTGAATAATCCGGATATAGATATGGTTAATGCCTGTTGCAAAACCTCATATTAAATACAAATTTGTTGAAAGAATCTTCTTATCATCTTTTATCATTCTAATCACACATATCAGTGGTTCAGACAATCTTTTCCCTCTGTACCTCTGTGCCTCTGTGCCTTTTCTTTTTAATTTTCCAGCCCGCTGGTGATGATGTCAAGAAAACCCTGCGAGATCTCTACGAGAGTGGGCGCTTTATCCCAGTCGTTATGATACCGGGAAATCGAAACCGAGAGATAGTCTTGCGAAACCCCCCCTTTTCCCCCGGGCTTGGGGAGTATGATCAGGACAGCCATCAACTCACGGTGGGTGATGCTCAAAGCTTCGAAAGCTTCGTTATAATTGTTTTTAAAAAAACAGTCGCCGTCCGACCGCAGACCGGTGTATCCGTTCAAAATGCTGATATTTTGGCTGTTCAGGGATAGAAAAACCGGGATCTTGTTTGCAAGCAGAACATTGAGCGCCCGTGTCGAACAATCTTTAATGAGATAGGCCTGCAAATTATACCGTATGGCAAATTTTCCGTACATTTGCAGCCGGGTGAATGTTTTTACAAGCTCTTCATCATTCCTGTCCAAATCTGTCGGGAGCTGAGTAGCCATATTTTCCATTTCTAACTTTTGATACTCTTGTTCGCCTGGAAACGTTCTATAGAAAGATAATAACTGTTCGATCACGCCGTGACGGTCCATCCTGGGAAGTTCTATCTCCGCGGTTTTGGGAAGATCGTCGGGATTGACGGTATCTTCGCGGAAGATCGAACCGGGATCCGCCAGCTCCGAAGGCAGGGGGATATACTGCATAAACATCGCCATATCCTCCTTTATTTTCATACCGATCTCGGAAGGTGATGCAGACTCCAAAAATGAATCGCGGATAATGCGTTGTATTACATCTCTCTCCACCTCGATGAATGCAATACTATAGGCAAAAGTATCATAATTCTTGCCCAGAGAAGAATAAATAACAATATCCGCTCCCAACGCTTTACCTACCTCGACCGCCAGATCACGGGTATTTACCCACTCGGGTCTTTTTGTTTTTCTTAAATACTCTTCTGATTTCTCGCGGTCTATGATTTCCAAGCTTCCCTTACGGTTCAGTTCACGGATCATGCATCCGGCCATGACATCGGCGACCGGGCGGTGGGAATCATTTCCTATATGCGGGGAGGTGACCAGGATTTTCACCAGTCTCTGCTGTTGGGATTGCGTACCGCAAGGAAACAGGAAAACAACAAGAATACATAAAAGAATCGTGCGCATAACCATGATTCCCTTTCATGAACACCATATAGCTCTCCGACGGTGTTCTTTCAGACGTTCAATTTTCCTAAAAGATTCACCGGAAAGCACCAACACGAAAAAGCCTCAATAACTTACCCAAAAGGAGGTTCCCCGGCAAGTATTTTTGAATTTCAAACCGTATTTCGTATATTATCGTAGAAACACCGCGTATTTCAATTTTTTCACAAGCTTTTCAGTCCCCCATGAGGGGATTTAAGGGGTTTGTGAAAAAGCACTTTTATTGAGTGAAATCCTGCTTTTTCTAAACTCACCTCTTGGTCTCCTCTATATTCTAGAGAGGTGATAACTCGTTGCGAGCCTTCTAGTTCCCCCTCTATAGTATAGAGAGGGGGTCAGGGGGTGAGTTTCGGCGGAAAAAGAAAAGGACAGGCCACCATGCGCACAAAACGTTTAGTATACTATTTCTTATCTCTCATTTTCGTCTTATTTTTTTTCGGATGTGCAAATCTCTCCACGATTCCCCTTGAGATGGAACCAGTCCAGGTTTCAAAGATGCTAGAAACGGACTCGAAACATCTGAATCTGGTTATTCTCGATGTCCGCACGTCTAAAGAATTCGATCAGAGCCACATCGGGAAAGCCATCAATATCGATTTCTATTCCCCCACATTAAAGAAAGACCTGAGAAAGCTCGACAGAACGAAAAGTTATCTCGTGTACTGCCGCTCGGGAAACCGCAGCATGCAGGCGCTGAAGATCATGAGGGAACTCGGATTTGGGAAAGTCGCTTCCATCACCGGCGGAATCATTAAGTGGCAGAGCGCGGGATTACGGACATTAACCACGGAGATGGAACAGGAAACACAATAATAATGCAAGGATGATGGATGAAAGATAAAAATAAAAAGACAGAAGACAGAAGTCAGAAGACAGAATAAAGGATGAAATGAAAGGCAGAAAATGAAATGAAGGGTATATGTTGGGGCAGGCCCCCGTGCCTGCCCAAAAGGTGCAGGATAAAAAAGACAGATACAAAAATTCTGTTTGTTTTTTCCTCCGAAATCGTTATATTTCATTCATTCAGAATTTCGGTATTTCGTTAAGGAGGAAAATATGATACTCACTGTGCAGAACCGCGGTACGATCACCATTTCCCGTGAACTGAGGAAAAAAATAGGGATTGCTCCCGGCGATCCATTGGAAGCGTCGGTTGAAGGAGGAAGGCTGATCCTTACTCCGGTGGTTGTGGTGCCACGAACACTCATCCTCTCTGAATCGGGTAAAAGGCTGGAAGAAGAAGTAGACCAGGAAATAAAGGATGGGAAAGTCAGGGCTTTCGAGTGTTTGGATGATATGGAAAAATATCTGGAGGAATGATGATAATCGCCTTGGCGGAGTCATTCAGGAAAGATTTTCAAAAATTACCGGAAATAACCCGGAGAAAAGTCATCAAACAAATAAAACTGTTACAAATTGACCACACCCACCCATCACTTCATATAGAGGGTATTGTTAATCGTCGGGGCCTCTATTCCGCCCGAGTTGACAGGCGATATAGGATTTCGTTTGAATTCACAGGAAATGACACAATTCTGCTTCGGCGCGTCCGCGACCATGACGATCTGTATTTGACACCTTAAAACTCACTCCCTTACCTCGTGGGGCTTTCTCCTATTTCGCAGGAGCGCCGAGTCCTCTCTCTTTTGTTTTTCCCTTTGTGCCTCTGTGCCTTTGCCCCTTTGTGCCTTCTCTTTTATGCTTTTTTCTCCATCGCCGCCACCGGGCCCCTGTTGAAAAGAGTTTCCTTCTGCGCCCGATAGGCGATTTTAAGGTACGGCGTTTCCAGCTTCTTCCCTTTCTGGTAGGAGGATTCCATCAAAGCCGCCAGCGCCCCCGTGGTCAAAAGCGTCCGCTCCACCGGGTAGGCCGGTTTCCCGGTGACCATCATCTGCTCTATGAAATAGACCAGGTTACTGAAATGGCTGAACGGCCTTCCCGGTTGCAGCCATATCTGGGTGGAAACCGGATCGCTCTGCCCTTTGATGTCGGCGGCGAAACAGGTGGTGTCGATGTGCCCGTTCAGGAGATACGCGGCGGTCTGAAGCCCGCTCCTGTACTCGATGATGAAAAGGATCGGTTGTTTGACATTTGCCCGTGGACTGCCCGGCTTACGGTCGGGGCAGCGGGAAAGCCCGCACTCGAGTAAACGTCCTGCCCAGGGATTGGCGTCGGTCCACTCCCACACCGGGGCGCCTTCCAGGCACTGCACCGAGGCAATCCCGGTCTCCCCTCCCTTGCGCCGCTCCACCATGCACTCGAGGCTCTCCAGCAAATGGAAGCCATACGATTCCTTTCCGCCGTAAAAAGCCGCCACCGCACGCTCCACCGGCGCGCCCATCTCAAGCTCCAGCGGGGGAATGCGCCAGGCCAGCGGCAGGGATGAACCGGCCATCAGCGGAAATTCCAACTGACGGGACTGATCGTACATCCATTTCGCCTCATCCCAATCATACGAAAGGTGCTTGTCAGTGAAAACGGGCACGGTGCGGCCGCTTTCACGGAAAACGTCTATAATTTGCTTGTACAAGTACCAGCGTGGATAAAGATGTTGTTCTTTTATATTCCATGCATAGTTGCCATGCTCACCGATCAGGACTACGCCTTCCACCGCCAGCTTTCCCCCACCCCCGGTGAGCGCTCCACGGATAGTCGGGTATATCTTGACATTGTGCTTTGCGGCCATATCACGGCTTATGTCGTTGGCGGGAACCTGGTCGGTATACATGGATACGATCTCCACCTGCGGGGCCCGGCGGATTCCATCGTATTCATACCCTTCGAGCAGCCTTGTGACAATACAATCTGCATGTGAGTTGAACCGGTATTCGGTGATGACGGCTGCAATTTTTTTCCTGCCTAAAGAGGGCCCGGCCCAGGCGCTTACTGCCGGAATGAATGCGAGAGAGGCGCCCAGCATCTCGCGTCTGGTGAGAGCGGAGAGAGAATTCAGGCGTTTGGCGTTCGACATGGATTTATCCTCATGGTAAAGAAACGGCAGTTTATTTATACATGACGACATAGATGCGGCAACAAGTTCGGCATGACACTTGTCATCCTGAACTCGTTTCAGGATCTAAACACTCAAAACATGCGCAATTATTTGTTTACCACTGTAAATTCTTTAACTCCGATCACCTGGTTCGTATTGATCAGCCGGATAGATGCCTTAAAACTGCCCGCTCCCCAGGTATGGATAAATGAACCGACTAAAATGTGCGCGGTGTAATAGGTATTTATGATTGGGATTATATGAATCAGTTCAAAACCGGAAGAAGTATTCCGATAAATATCAAATTCCAGGTTTGAACCTTTCAAATCATCTTTGGATTCAATCCGGTAATAAATAGTTATCCCGCTCTCGGCGGGATTGTTGATAAATGTGGAGCTTTCGCCTACAATATTCCACCCTGAGATTCCGATACCGAGAACCAGGGAATCGGTATATATAATCGATGAGGTTGTTTTATCGCTGCTGCATGCGGAAATTAAAAAAAGAATAATGCAGAAAATAAATACTGCAAAAGGCTTATGCATCCTTGGTTTCTCCGGCATAAAGAGTATGTATAACTATATCGGGCATGCACACTGAGGGGCCGCTCCTTCCCCAAGAAAAGCATCAAACTTTACTGCCGACCATTCCGGTATGGCGGGAGGAGAAACCGGCAGCTTTCCCTTTATTGCCGGTCTCGGTAAAAGCACCGGTTTAGGAGGTATTTTAGAGCTGATAATCTTCGGGACCGGAGGATCGCCGAGAGCGCCTTCGATGAAAGCTACCGCATTCCCGTTTTTATCCCGGAAATATCCACTCTTGAATGTACCCAGATACATCCCGTTGAATGTGAATACCGCATCCCTTTTCAGGAATGCTTTGGGATTCCCCTGGTTACTGTAGATCGTAATATCGGCGCCTTCTTCTCCAAGCCAGCCTACAACCTCCCCTCTTTTGTCAAAAATGCCTTTCATAGGTATTTTCCCTTTCCTCCTTTTAAAAGGAATGGATTTCAGGAATCCGAACCGTAATATATATGACGACATAAATAATTGCGCATGTTTTGCGTGTTTAGATACTGAAACGGTTTTATCGTTCCCGCGAAGCGGCAACGAGTTCAGGATGACACGTGTCATGCCGAACTCGTTTCGGCATCTATCTTGAAAAGAAACGCAATAAAATATGTCGTCATGATCGTCGTACTTTTCTTACTGTATTCTTTTATAATTTCGACGGTTGTTTTGCCTGGTCCTGATGCTCCCAGCAGTATCCGTTCTCGTTTGTGGTCATCCGCGGGCACCTCTTCCCGTCTTTGGTTATTCCCTTGCACATCACCGCAGGGGCAAAAGTCTTGCCTGGTTTGACCGGGTGCGTTGATGCGGGCGCCGGCTTCTTTACAATCATGGGAGTGGAAAGTTTCCCCGTGGAATCGGACTGAGCTGATACACCAAACCACTTGGCAATATCCACAGTTGCTTCCAGAGAACTCTCCACTTGATCCGGGATATTGGGAAAGAAGTTGATCCCCGTTAAAGCCTCCACAGAATCGATTGAAACCGCAAACGCCTGGAGAGGTTTTTTTGATGGTTCATTGGGTAGAATGAAACCTATCCCTTTTACATCCGGTTCTTTGTAGTCCAGAATTACCTTGAAGAAGTATTTCGGAACAGCAACCTTGTCAGGCCCGATGACTGACAGATTCCCTTTCAGAACCGGGCCGGATACCACATAGATATCCTCATTCTCCTCCGCCCAGATCCTTACCTGTTTTTCAAGGGCATCCCAGGGCCCTTTTCTGAACCCGGCTTTCTGGGGAGAGATGGTGCTCATAAGACAGCATTCCGATGCCGCCATCTTGGACCATTTCATATCCCCGGACGATGCCAGATGGCCTTTTTCATATCCTGAATTCTTGTAATCACTATCCTGGGCCTGACCGGTTTTTATGTCAGGATCGAGCCGGTAGTCTTCGGCAGCCGGTATGGCGCCATTCGCCCGCCCTTTGTTCAGGAAATAGATCACCCAGTCGGCCTGCTTATACTGGCGGTTGAATTTGAGCGTGTAGGCAAAATGGCGCACGATTTGATCTTGCGGACCATTGGCGGGTAAAAAATATTCCAGCGGTAATTGCCCGTATCCGGATGATGCATACAGACCTGAAGCGATCATCCAAGCAGCGATTTTTACGATTTTCATGCATTTACTCCTGGTGGGGTTTTCTGATACTGCTTTTAAAAAAGTATTTCTTTTTGCATGTCTCTTCCAAGTATGAGTATCAACCAGCCGGATTTATTCCTAAAATATAGTACAAATTCAGCGGAAAGTCCAAAGATAGAAAATTACCTGGCACAAGGGAAAAAATATCCTTTTTGTTGAAGAATGAATGCTATATTTTAGTTAAGTTTAGTTAAACCCCAATCCGGCGATAATTTTATAAAAAGTACTTGCATTATTTGTATAACTAGTATATATTACAAGGTGTTATGATAAACTATATTTTGGGATTCCCACACACCTTGCAGGTGCAAAATGAAAAAGAGCCAAATTCTCCCGTTCGAGTATGAACTTACCGATCAGCCGATTACCGGGATGGGTGGTCTTCCGATATTTCTGGCGGCGGCGATTTACCGACGAAGAGATATTTGCCGCGCTCACCGGTGTCCAGGATGCCTTGAGCAGAAGTGTTCTTGAAGCGCGCAGATACGCTTGTTTGACCCTACCGCGGGCACGCTAATGCAGTGAAAGTATTGTTTCTGCCCACCAGGTGGGCAAAACATACCATAAAAACAATTCGGTGCTTAGGGCCAGGTGTGCACTGTCGCACTCAGTTTTCATATCCCCCGATCGAGAAAATTGAAAAATTCATCGATCACAGGAAAACAAACTTTACTACCAGAAGAAAATAGACCTAATCAACTATCTTTTTTGCATTTTCCTCTTTCTTAAATCCTTATCGCTGGATTGGGGTTAAAGATTATTCGGTCAGGATGGATGAAAAAGAAAATTCGGCCATAACGAAGTATATGTATAAACGGCAGATCGAACTTTCCATGTAATAATACCAGTCGCATGTAGCAAAATATCCTTTTGCTTTTTCTTGTTATTTAAGAGTATTTTTGAAACTCAATCGGCTTAAGAGTCTTATTAATTATTACAAAGGTCGTCTATAAATGAAAAATTACACTGATGAAGAAATACAAAATTTCATCCTTTGTCCAAAACATATTGTAGAACCACCTTTAAAAGATTTTAAAGAGGAACGTGGTCATTTGCGTAATAATATGAAACTTGAATCCCTTGATGGTAAATTGGGATTTACAGTTTTCATGCGAAAAAATGAACATTTTCAGGAAAACTTTTCCATTGGTATGGATTTTAATCCGAAAGATGAACCTGGTAGTTTTTGTCTGATACGATTTAACGGTCCCCATGGCGAACATGTGAATGATCTACTCGACCCTAATCCTCACTTTGGTTTTCATGTTCATGAAGCTAAACAGGAAATGATTGAGGCTGGTTATTCGCCTGAGAAATTCGCTGCAATTACAGGCACTTATGCGTCTTATGAAGAAGCCGTGCGTGCTTTTATAAAAAAAATTAATATTATAGATGCAGACAAATATTTTCACCCTGAACAAATTTCACTTTTTAAAGATAAAAATATGGGAGTGAATCCATGAATTATCTTGAATTGCTAAAACCGCAATTTAATAACCATGTTACCATAAGGGAAAAACGTCCCGGAGTCATGCAGCTTGTTGCGCCTCTCTATCATGAGGATGGCGATATGATGGATATTTTTCTGCAAACTATGAATGAAAGCAATATCATTCGAATCAGCGATTATGGAATGACTCTCATGCGGCTGTCTTATTCATATGAGTTGGATACTCCCAACAAAGAACGGATTTTTAATAGAATTATTTCCGAAAATCAGGTTAATGAAGATAATGGTATCCTTTTTATTGAAACGAAACCGGAATCCCTCTATCCGGCAATCATGCAATTTGCGCAGACTATCGGAAAAGTGTTAAATATGCGGATTTATAAACGTGAGGTTGTACAGAGCCTCTTTTTTGAAATCCTGGATGAAATTATAGATACACAACTTTCACGATTTAATCCACACCATTCTTTTCTCCCTATCCCTGAACGCGATGATCTTGAAGTGGATTATTTATTTGATGTGAAACCTTCCCCCATTTATCTCTTCGGCGTTAAAGATACTGCAAAAGCCCGTCTTTCTACAATATGTCTTCTCCAGTTTCAGCTGAATAAACTTAAATTTAAAGGTTTCATCGTACATGAGGATTTTGAGAGTTTGACCAAAGAGGATCGTATCCGTATCACCAGCGCAGCTGATAAACAATTCCCTTCGCTCGATGATTTCCGCACCAATGCTCTCCAGGTTTTTGAACGGGAGGTCGCCTGAAACACAGCGCCCCGCCGATTTTAGCCATCCTATTCTTTTTGTGCCCGTCCGTTGTTTTCGCACAGGAAACGGACGCTGTCCAAGGTTCTACTCCTTCAGTAAAAGCTTTCCGTGTAGACAAACCGCCGGTGATCGACGGCAAACTGGATGAACCGTTCTGGCAGAAAGCGGATACAATCACCGACTTCATTCAGCGTCAGCCGCACCTTGGCGAGAAGGCCACTTTCCCGGTGACAATCCGGATCGCTTACGATTCCAAAACTGTCTACATCGGATTCGAGATTCACTCCGGCGACCCCAAGCGCCTGATCTCCACGGTACTCCAGCGCGATGGCAGTGTGAACGCCTATGACGACCATTTCGGGTTCCGGTTCGATACGTTCCACAATCACCGTGACCTTTACTACTTCTATGTCAATCCGCGGGGAACCAAGCTGGACGGCCATGCGAGCGATGAGGGCGTGGTGAGCGACAACAACTGGGACGGCGTCTGGGAGGTGAAAACGAGTCTTCTTTCCGACGGCTGGGCGGGTGAAGTGGCCCTGCCGCTTTCCAACTTCCGATTCCGGGAGGGCGATGATGCCACCTGGGGGTTTGCCTGCATCGTTTATAATTGGGCCACCCAGGAAAACATCATGTGGCCTGACATGGGCAAGAACAGCCGTAAACCATCCCTCTTCGGGCACATCACCGGCCTTTCCGGCCTGGATAAAACCCGTCCACTGGCTCTCATCCCCTCCCTGTCGCAGAATTTGAATTTCGGTCGTCACGAGAAGATTCCTTCCTCTCCCCCATCATGGAAGTCGCTGCCGGACAAAGAGCAGTCTGATTTAGGGCTGGACATCCGCTACCGTCCGGCCAGCTTCCTGGAAAGCAACACCGCGGTCAATCCCGATTTCGCCACAGTGGAGGCAGACCAGTTCCTGATAAATCTCTCCCTGGATGAGCTCCAACTCCCGGAAAAGCGCCCGTTCTTCACCGAGGGACAGGACCGGTTCGTAACTCCCATTCAGCTCCTTTACACCCGGAGGATCGGACTTGGCGACCAGGAGATGATCGGCGGTGAGAAGCTGCACGGCCAGGCGGCGGGCTGGTCTTTCGGCGCGCTTGATGTCCTGACCGGTGAAAAGTGGCGCCCGAATTTCAATTTCTCTGCGGTAAGGCTGAAACGGGATATTTTGCGCTCTTCCACAATCGGATTCATGGTGGTAAGCAAGGATTCGCTTGGCGCCGGCCCAATCAACCGTGCCGCGGGATTAGACCTGAATCTCCAGATCAACCGCGCCACCCTTGTTGTCGCCAATATCAACCAGAGCCAGCGTCGGGGCGCGAAAAAGGACGGATATGCCGGATACCTGAATTTCAGCTATGGGGAGAAGCTGTTCAATTCCCAGGACAATGTCAGCTTCACGACCACCTATGAAGACATCACCGCTGATTTCGACATCCGTGACATCGGCTATATCGGCAGCACCCGCCTGGACCGCCGGGGCTTCAAAAGCAGCCTCGGGTACGACTACTGGGTGAAAAGCCGGGGAATCAGCCGCTTCTCTGTCTCCTCGGGGGGCTGGTTCTACCAGAATCACGCTGGGGATGTGAAAGTGCAGGATGGTTTCAATGCCCAGTTTTCGGTGGAATCGCAGAGCCTTATCAAACCCGGCATTCTGATGGAGAAGAGCTATATTTTCCTTCCCGGCGGCAACATTGCCTATCATAACAACCAGCGCAATTACTCGCTCAATTTCGGCCCCTATCCCCGGTTCATGGGAACGCTCTCCTGCCGCACCGGGGATAATAACGGAAATTCCATCCGCTATTCCTCCGCCAATCTCAGCCTCAAACCTACCAATCACATGACCGCAGCGGCCACCCTGGCCTACCTGGAGAGCAGACCGCTCGCGGGCGGAAAGAAAACTTTCAGCACTATCGGCAACCTGATGGTAATGTACCTGTTCACCCAGGACCTTACCCTGCGGGTCTTCGTACAGGGAGACTCTTCCTCGAAACTCTACCTTGCAAATGCCCTCTTCCGTTACGAGTTTCATCCCGGCAGCGTATTCTATCTCTCCTACCGGGAGAACCGCGACGACACCCTCCATGATTTCACCCCCACCGACCGTCAGGTGCAGGCAAAAATCAGCTACTATATGCATCGGTAAGACTCACCTTAATTTTCTCCGTTCATCTGATGTCCCCAAATCGCTAAAAGTAAAATGGAATGAAGAGATCGCCAGATTGACCAGAATCTGACATATTAGAAGTGGGGCTTTAAAAACTTTTCATTTCACACCATCCCTCTTTCCCCTTGACATGCTTTTACTCCCCCATTATTATGCACATATCCTATGCTCATAGAAAGGAAACGAAATGAGAATTACAGAAGCGATGAAAGCTTTTCTCCATCATCTCATGAATACTCAACGGGAAAAAGCAGGTTGGAAAATATTGAGCATGGCCGGAAAGTCCAAGGTGTCTCCCCGGGCTCTTCATATACTTGAAGAAGATCGAATGGTATCTGATCGATTCTGATTTCGAGTTTTTCTCTCTTTTTTATTTTTCAACTTTGCGATCTTTGCGAGAAATAATCTTTAAAATCTTGATACTGTATTCTGTTTTTTTATTCCTTTCATCCTTTATCCTTTCAAAAGGGGGTTCCATGTCGCATCGTATGTCACGCCGTCAGGCTCTCGCTTCGGGCGCCGCTGCCGCCGGTCTGTTTTTCGGCCTTTCAGGAACAAGGAACGCCGGTGCCTGGCCTCCGGGACCGGACGAAAAGCTCGTCCGCAATTTGAAACCCGGCTCCACTCCGATCCGTCTCGCATCCTATCTGGGGCGAAACGCAAAGGAAACATGGGGAGACGCCATGAAACGGCTCAGGGATAGCGGCTATACCGCGGTGGTGACAAGTCCGGAGCCGATTATTAAGCTGAACGATTCAGAATTGACAGAGCTTCGTTCGGCGATGAAACAGTACGATGTGGTGGTCTTCGAGGTCGGCGGCTATACCAACATGATCCACCCGGATTTGGCCACCCGCCAGAAAAACCTGAAACATCTCGCCATGTGCATTGAGACCGCTGACAAAATCAATTGCCCCATGGTCGGCACCATCTCCGGCAGCCTTGATCCCGTGAATTTTTTCAACGTCACTCCCGAAAACTGGACGGAGAAAACCTGGAAGATGCTCGTCGAGAGTATGAAGCAGGTCCTGAAAGATACTTCCGGCATGAAAGCCGCCATCGGCATGGAGGCCCAGGTCACTACAAACATAGACGGCCCCAAAGCGCACAAACGGCTTATCGATGATGTGGGCGACAAGCGGTGCGCGGTGAACCTTGACCCGGTCAACATGGTTTCCCTTGCCACATACTATCACACCACCGAGCTTTTGAACGAGTGCTTCGACCTTCTCGGAGAGAGCATCCTCGGCTGCCACGCCAAGGACACCTACATTATTCCCGACCAGCAGACAGTGCATGTGCAGGAGGTCTGTTCAGGAAGGGGGGTCATGGATTACGAGACTTACCTTGTTCGCCTGAGCCGGATGAAATGGCCGCGCGCGCTTCTCCCCGAGCACATTCCCAACGACCAGTACGCCGAGGCGTACGCTTACATACGGAAAGTTGCGGCGAAAGTGGGGGCCAAGTTCTACGGGTGAAAGCGCCGGAAATGGGCATAAAAAAAGACGTCCTCGTGAACGAACGTCTTTTCTGTCTCCCCGCAAGAGCGGTTCAGGCAACAAACTGCAGCATGGTGAGAGTTGAAATAATGAAGTCATTGGCGACGACGGCGAGAACAGCGGCAGTAGTTTTGATCATTGTATTCATCCTTTCCTGAAATTGTTGGTTTTGCTTTCATTTCTTTTTTTGTTTTACTTTCATTCCTCTTTCTGGTAAGTATGACGAGATTTGCGGCGGATTTATTTCAATTTTTTTTATTTGGAAAACATTCATTATGACAGGCCAGGCAGTCACCTCATCTCCTGTTGCGGAGCGCGCTCGCCGTCGCATCATGCGCCGTATTCTCCCCTATCTCTTTATTCTTTACGTCATCGCCTACATAGATCGTGCCAACGTCGGCATGGCGGGGTTGGAGATGTCAAAAGCTCTGGGCTTCACGGCAGAAGTTTTTGGCTTTGGAGCGGGCATTTTCTTCATCGGCTATTTCCTGCTGGAGATTCCCGGCTCTCTGATTGTCGAGAAGTGGAGCGCTCGCGGCTGGATTGCCCGCATAATGATCTCCTGGGGGATAGTGGCTGTTGGAATGGGCTTCATCCACACGGCGACGCAGTTCTACGTGATGCGATTCCTGCTGGGAGCGGCGGAAGCGGGATTTTTTCCCGGAATTATTGTCTACCTCAGCCACTGGTTTCGGTCTGAGGATCGGGCAAAGGCAATAGCCATGTTTATGGCGGCAACCCCGATTTCCTTTATCATTGGCTCGCCAATCTCAGGTTTGCTGCTTGGAATAAATTGGTTCCATACGGATGGCTGGCGCTGGCTTTTCATTATTGAAGGCGTTCCCGCCATAATCTTTGGGATAGTTACAATCTTTTACCTGACAGATTGGCCGCACCAGGCTAAATGGCTGGAGGCTGATGAACGCGAATGGATTACCTCAGAACTGGAACGGGAGAAGCAGCTCAAACAGAAGAAGCATTCCTACCGCATCTGGGAAGCTTTTAAAAACCGCGATGTCATCCTTCTGACAGGAGCTTATTTCCTGATCGTCACCAGCGGGTATGGTCTTAGCTTATGGCTTCCCGTACTCGTAAAAAAAATATCCGGGTCATCTAACGTAATGGTCAGCCTTATCGTTACTCTTCCTTTTTGTTTTCAACTGATCTCAATGTTGCTGGTCGGCTGGTCGTCTGATCGCACAGGGGAGCGGCGTTTGCATACAGTCGTACCAATGATCGCACTTGGCATCGGTTTACTGCTGAGCGCTGTTCTGCAGAACAATGTTGTTCTTTCAGTATCCATGTTATGCCTTGCGGGGGCTGGCTTGGGTTATTTGCCTTGTTTTTGGTCCATTCCAACGAGCTTTCTTACCGGGGCCACGGCTGCGGCAACCATTGGTCTAATTAATTCGGTGGGGAACCTCGGGGGCTTCGTCGGGCCATCTGTCGTAGGCTGGTTGAACACGGCGACTGGTTCTTTCTTCGGAGGCTTGCTTTATCTATCACTATCAGCGCTTGTAGGGACTGGTTTGATTCTTGCACTTCGGCCTGTCAAACAGAAGGCGGCGGCGGCAGAAAAATAGGAAAAAAGCGCACATCTGTCGTTACGTACAGGAAGTATACGGTAAATAGTAACTCTATCTTCCAAGGAAGCGGTATGAGAACTAACTCTGGGCTTGGGGCTTACATCCTGATTGCGCTGGGTGTGATTTTTCTTCTTTCAAAAACCTCGTGTGTAAAAGTTAGTCTGCCCTTATTGGCGACCGCAGCGGAAGGTGATCAAGAACCATTGGCTGTCTTGTTTAGCGAGAGCTTTAATGATTCCCTCCTGCTCCAGCGAGGGTGGTATGACGGAAACAAGTTCAGCATCTCCGGGAAAGACCCCTACTTGGGGAAAGGGTGCATCGAGTACGGTTGGATGACCGGCAGCACGACACCTTCCAGTTCCTCGGGGATTCGTCGCCTCTTCGAACCGACCGAAAAGATTTACCTGCGCTTCTATCTCAAATTGTCAAAAGGTTGGGGATGGACCGGCCGTTCCTACCATCCACACATGATGCATTTCTTGACCACGGAGAACGATAAGTTTCGCGGACCGGCTGCAAGTCACCTCACCGTTTATATCGAACCGTGGAATGGCAGGTTGCGACTGGCGGCCCAGGACATTCAGAACAAGGATATGCCACACGGCCTAACTCAGGGACCCCTCCAGGGTGGTTACAATGGCATGTTCTACGACAGCAAAGACGTCCTGTTCAATGATGACCGGTGGCACAGCGTTGAGGCATTGTTCCAACTTAATACTCTCGACTACAATGCGGACAAGCCAAACGCCGATGGCATTGTCCGCGGGTGGTTCGACGGAAAGTTGGTGATTGACCGGACAGATGTCGTTTTGCGCTCCACGGATTTCCCGGAGATGAAATTCAATCAGTTCCTGCTTTTACCGTACTTTGGGCCGGGTCTGCTCCCGCACGAACAGACGCTGTGGATCGACGAACTTGGCGTGGGTATGCCGTTTCATGTTCATCGGTAGATTTTCACCCCCGCTTTTTCTGCTCCTAATGTTACTTTCATGCCGGTGGTGTCTTTGAGAATCTGCCGGACGCTTTGAACGAGAACCTTCCATGAGGCGGCAATGTTACCTTTTATCGAGCGACTTTTCCTGTTCATTTCTGTTTGTTTCCTTTCTTTCTTCACGATTCAAACCGGTGATCCTGCAAATTTTGACCGCGCACCCGGCTATTCGTACCCGGTCGATAAAACCCCGTACGAACCGAAACCGCATAAGCCCCGTCAGTATGTTGTATACCGCACTGTTGATCCCATCAGCGTTGACGGCCTGCTTCATGAGAAGAGCTGGGCGAATGCCGAGTGGACGAACAAATTCGACCATATACTATCAGTCCGGGGATATGCGAAACCGTTTCTCGCCACAAGGGCGAAAATGCTCTGGGACAGCGATCGGCTGTATATCGCCGCAGTGATGGAAGAACCGAATCTCGTCGGCCATGCGATTCCTCCCAGAGATACCGTCGTGTGCATCGACAACGACTTCGAGATTTTTATCGATACGGACGGCGACGCCCAGAACTATATCGAGCTTCAATTCAATGTTCTGGGGAGTGTCCAGAACATTTTTTTCCAAAAGGAATATCATCGCGGAGGAATCCCCATGGGCTGGCCTCAGCATCTTTACGATCGACCGTACAGCCCGCCCTGGGAACTGGAGGGTCTGCGGGCTGCGGTTCATGTAGAGGGAAGCATCAATTACCCTCTCGATACCGACAGAGGATGGGCGCTGGAGGTTTCCATTCCCTGGAAGTCGCTCAGTGCGGCAAGTCCGAATGCGGAGATGGTTGACCGTGAGGGAAGCTGCCTGAGAATAGGGTTCAGCCGGGTTGAATATCTCTGGCCGGGGGATGTGTGGCCCGTTGCGGACTGGGAGAAGAAAGGGCCCTGCTGGGACTGGACATGGACGCCGAATCTCGCGTATGATATGCATGTCCCCGAGTGCTGGGGACGGGTAATCCTTTCCGGACGGACAGTTATGGATTATAAGGATGAGCATCTGGAAAATGCATTTCCGTTTATCCGGCCGCCGCCTCAGCCAAAAAAGCCGGACATGGGAAGCATGGAGAAAATCAAAGGGGGAACCTATACGATCGGCCCTGACGGCACCGATCCCCTTGATTCTCCCGCCGGGACGGTAACTGTGCCCGATTTCTACCTTGACCGGTACGAGGTTACCATCGTTGAATTCGCCCGGTTTCTGAACGCCGGCGGAAATGACAGCCACTACATGGAAGATATGGCCGATCCCGATTTCTGCGGGATTGTCAAACGGGGGGCAGGCGACTATGCCGTGGCTCCGGGAAAAGAATATTACCCCATCGTGTACGCCCGCCCGGAATCTGCACTTGCCTACGCTTCATGGGCGGGTAAGCGCCTCCCTACCGAGTACGAATGGGAAATCGCCGCGCGGGGAAAGGATGCGCGCCTCTACCCCTGGGGCGATCAGCCGCCAGCGCCGGAGCTGGCAAACTTTGATCACCATGTGGGTCATACGACCCCTGTCGGCTCCTACGAGAAAGGGAAAACACCGGAAGGTGTTTATGATATGGCGGGCAATGTCTGGGAATTGCTCCAGGGAAACTGGAAGGAATATCCCTGGGGCAGAAAGATCGCGGGCATGCCGGAAGGAAGACAGCTCATGCGCGGAGGCGCCTGGGTGACGCCGCCGGAAAATATCGGGAGCACCTACCGGAGCGCCATGAAATATTCCGGCTGGGCGGCAATGATAGGATTCAGATGCGCGAAGGATGCAAGGTAAGCCAATCTTGTGGTGTGCCTGGTATCGGTCTATCCGGCGGCATGGTATAACTCCTTGCCTTGCTTAAGGGCAGGATAAATTACTAGAGACGGATTTTCACCGTATTTCTCGATATCGCTTTCGGTTACCACTACCACATCTTTCGCGAAACCCAAACCGCGCAGGTTTTTGTAAATGGTTTGTGCGGTGCGGCGGCGGTGAATGCCTTCGGGCATGACCACCAGAAGATCGATATCGCTGTAAGGCCCCATCTCGCCACGGGCCGCAGACCCGAACAGGATGATGCGCATCGGACGGACTGCTTCCACCGTTCGTTTCACCAGTTCATCAAGAAGGTGCTGTTCTGGTATGCACTGAATGGATCGAGTGTCTCCGTCTTTGCTCATATTTATTCTCCTCTTACAGAAGCGGCCATAACAGGTAAGTTTCTATTTTATCCTATAGAGATGCACAGCCCAGGGTTTGAAGTCATCCTATGCCTGTAATGGTAACAGAATGAGGTTTTCTCTGTCAAGAGGAATATTCCGCCCGACTTTTTCATTTGTACGGGTGGAAAAATCCCATTCTTTTTCCTGAAAGCGAGAGGAGTTTATTGGGTGAGTTTCCCAAAAGCCCTGCGCCGAACCCGCCGATGAACACCTGCACGAATCCCCTGCCCTCGACCGGTTTGTATCCTGCCGACAATCCGATATCAAGGGGAATTATATAAAGGATAGTGGTGTTTGCCCGCAGTGTGGCGCCGAAAGAGGTCCGGGCGTTCCTTTCCCAGGCGCTTTTGGTGAATCCCCTGCTCCAGCCGGCGCCGTGGTCGGCAAAGAGGGAGCCGCTGAGAAGATGGAGATGTGCAAGGGTCAGCCCCAGCCCACGGTCGGCGTACCAGAGGGGGAAAAAGTATTCGAGGTAGGCGGTCAGGGTGTTCGAGAGGTTGAATCCACCGGCGGATTCATCGCTCCGATACCCACGGGGAATAGTTCCGGGATTGTCGTAGTGGATCAGCCCGTCCTGATTCTGGTGAGCCAGGAAAAGGGCGAATCCCTGGTGTCTCAGCGGAGAAGGAAAATACTGTGATGCTACCACCACCGTGTTATGGCCGGGAATTTCACCGCCGAACCGGGCAAAGCTCTGCTCATGGGAAAGAGCGATCGACTGTCCCCAGGCGGGAACCATGTCGCGTGAAGCCGAATCGGGTATTCGCGCCAGGGAAAACACTCCGAAGAGAGCTGAAGACCGATCATGGCTTCTTCTCACCGTTACTTTCTCGAGACCGCTGAAAAGACGGTACCGGACCCCGGCGCTGTATGTTCCGGTGATCACACTCGGAGCAATGCGGTGGATCACCGGCAGGCTGAACGACAGCTCGCTCCCGCGTTCACGGAACCAGAGGATATGCTTTCCTTCGAGGGTGTTTCCTTCGAGCGCGGTGTCATACAACCGGGCGTTCAGCGAAGGCCAGAAGGAGCGATTGGTGAGGCTCAGGTCATACCCGAACCGTTTCGAGGAAGCGCCGTAGAGAACCTGCGCGTTGTAGGAATTAATTCCGACCGGGTCTCCGCCGAGAAACAGGAATCCGTAGGAAGCACCCTTTTCGTCTACGCCTGCGTAAGGAGTGTGGAGGTAAGGTTTATAAGCTTCCCATAAGGGTATTCCCCTGCTTTCTGGGAGGGAGGCAGATTCCGCTGAAACCGGCAGGTCGGGTTTGAACGGCCCTCCGCTGTCCACTGAAGTTTCCTTGCCCTCTTCGGGACGGAAAGGAAGAAACCGGATTTCATTCCGGCCCCGCGACAGGTAGAGAAAGGACAGGGTTTTCCCGTCAGGCGAAATGAGAGGTTCCTCGACACCGTAGGGAACGGCGGTGAGTTGATATAGTTTTTGTTCCCCCGGTTTCAGGGCATAGATATTCCAGACACCGTTCAGGCTGGAGGAAAAGACTACCCAACGGCCGTCGGGTGAGAAAGAGGGATCATTATAACCGCACCGATCCGGGGCAAAGAGAGTTCTGATTTCTCTGTTCTCGGCGTCAATCAGGGCGATGCCGTTTTCCCCGCCGGAATGGAAAGCAGCGGCGATGGTTTTTCCGTCCGGCGAATATGAAGGACTATCCCAGTACACTCCCGGCAGGGTAACGAGGGGGTGAAGGTTTTTTCCATCGGCATCGAGAAGGATAAGGTCGGTCCACATACCATTACGCCGTACCGCAGCAATGTGTGAGCCGTCCGGCGAAACCGCCGGGGAATAGGTATGCGCGTTGTGCGTGAGACGCTGATGTATTTTAGTCTTCGGGTCAAATACGACCAGATCGGTGGTGTCCAGATCCCGTTCGCCCAGGGGATGAAGGAATGGCTCGCTCAACACCAGCCTGCTGTCAGGGAGCAGGCGGACCCTGCCGAGAACGGAGACAGTGCCGACCGCCTGCTCCATGATTATTCCCCCTTCCCTATTCACCTCCACCAGGGTAATCTTTTCATTATATCTCCCTCGGGGGGCCATAATGGTTCCCTGTTTTGTCCAGAAATGCGTTACATAGGTATCGAGCGGCTCCGAGAGAAGAACCTGTCCCTGGGGCAGACCAATGGCTTTTTCCGAAGCCTTGATGCTGTCGGCGCGGGCGGTGAAATCTGAGAGGAACTCCTTATAGAATTTCACGGACGGTTTTCCGGTGACATGCTTCAGGGCGCCGCTCGCTGCTGTGAAGGGATGCCGGGCCTGCCAGGCGCTGAGACGGGCAAAAGCGTCCGAGCCGTATGTGCGGTTCAGATAGTTCACCATATGGTACCCGGCGAGGTAGACTCTGCCGCCGGGAGGGCTGTAAGAGGTCTCTGTTCCGGCGGCGGAAAGACTCCAGAGACCCTTTCCTTCGCTGAACGAGTCGATGATTGCTTTAAATTCAGGGCTTCTTCCCCGCCCCCCGTCTGTGAACATGGTTTCCGTGTTCGTGGTGATACCCTCTATGATCCATTCAGGGGCAAGAATATTGGTGATGGCCGTGCCCTCGCCCAGAACTTTTGACAGGGCGCCGTACCACCCGAGACTGGTAGTGAGGTGGACATAGTGGGTGTATTCATGGGTGAAAACCAGATCGACCAGGTCCGAAGTGGAGCTGCCAAAGCCACGGATGGTATACAGTGGAGTCTCGAAAAGCGATATTCTATTCGGGAAAGGACTGTAAAAGCCGTTAAAGATATCGGTTCCCGGATTGAGAACGATGGGAATATGTCGGGGTATAACTCCGAAATAGCCGGTTACATCGCCGTGCACCTGTCGGGCCAGGGACAGTACCCTCCGGGCGAACTCTTCATGCCCTTCCGGGTAATAGATGGTGAAATTATTCGTCCTTACAGTCCGCCAGTTCCAGTTCGGGTTGTAGCGGGCAAGGGCGGAACAGGAGAAGGTTACATACAGGACAGCAGCGAGAATGATGGTGAGGCGGGTTTTTCCTGACATTGACAAAGGCATCCTTTCCACTATATGTCTTTCGGATAATAAAGAGACTGCGTTTTTCTTACGTAAATATACTTGATTCACCTTTCCCTTTGCAAACCCAGAGGTTAAAGATTACGGTTTTACTTTCCTCGCAAACCGCTTTTATTAAACCTGGCCATCCCCCAGAATTTTTGTACTAATGTTTGTAACTCCTTATAATGCTTATCGTTATAAGAATAATTTTATGTGAAAGTATTATCGGATAATTGCATGCCTTCTTGAAGGACTGATCCCCCCTGTCCTTTGGACA
>JAUYCD010000185.1 GCA_030692375.1 Candidatus Latescibacter sp.
ACGGTCAAAACCGGGGAAGCATCGGAGAGGGACAGAAACCGCTTCAGCTCAAGCCCTCCTATCGGCAGGCGGCAGACCATTACCGCATCGACCGCCCCGGCTTTCTTCACCGGCTGAGAGAGAACCTGCCACTCGACCTGCGCAACCTCACCATGGAAAGGCATTCCGTTTTTCAGCTCCTGCTGCGAGGGCTGCCCCCAGCGGTCAAAACAGATGAAATGCCCGATGGTGCGGGGTTTAAGATCGCCCTTATCAGGGTAGTTCCAGGTGAGGGGATTGAGATTCTGGCCGGAGAGATGGAAATCAACGATCGATCCCCCGGCTGTATCCACACTGACAAGAGCGGCTTTGCCTTCCAGAACTACCTGCCTGCGTCCTTCCAGGCTGCCCTGCGCCCAGGCAAGAGATGAAATGAAGAAAATCATTGCTCCGATGAAAATCGAACTCACCGTTTTTTTCACTCGTTTATTCATTGTTTCTCCCCTGTTTCTATACATGGTACTGTCAAAAGTATTATGCTATTTAATATTTAAGGATTTGATATTATTGATGTTAACAAAATTATAAAGTTCTCCCCCTTAACTAACCACTAAGACAATTTTTTCCGAAACCCTTCTCCCGTCTTTCAACGCAGAAAGAACGGAATACAGAATTTTCAGAATATGCGTCTTCCCCGTTCCATTCTCCCCGATGATGAGATTAACACCGGGGGAAAAATCCATCAACAATTCATCGAATGCAGTGAAATTCTTCAATTCCAGCCGATTGATCATCGGTTCCCTCCCGTGCAAGTTATCATTCCAAGATATTAATATTACAATTTAAACTCCCCATGCTTCTTGATATGCGCCACGAGACCGCCATCTCCGAGAATGATGCGCATGGCGTCAGGAAGAGGCGGAAAGGGCAGGGTGAAGCCCCGGGTGACATCCTCCACCGTACCTCTGGCAAGGTCAATCACCATTTCGTCGCCGGTCTGAATTTCACTTGTGTCGCACTGGACAACCGGAAGACCGATGTTGATTGCGTTCCGGAAGAATATACGGGCGAAAGATTTTGCAATCACCGCCGATACTCCTGCGAGTTTGATGATTATCGGCGCATGCTCCCGTGAGGAACCCAGGCCGAAGTTGTTCCCGCCGACCACGAAATCGCCGGGCTGAACCCTGGAGGCAAATGCGGGATCGGCATCCTCGAGCACATGTTTGGCCAGTTCTTCCAGGTTGGAGCGAAGGTGGAAATACCTTCCGGGCGCGATCAGATCGGTGGATATATTATCCCCGAATTTCCATGCTTTTCCTCTCATTGTCATGCCATCATCTCTCTTGGATCGGCTATTTCACCGGCAATGGCGCTCGCCGCGCAGGTGGCCGGGCTGGCCAGATAGATGAAACTCTCCGGGTTACCCATGCGGCCTTTGAAATTACGGTTCATGGTAGAAAGACATTTCTCGCCGTCGCCGAGTATTCCCTGATGCACTCCGACACAGGGGCCGCAGCCCGGGGTGTTGATCGATGCGCCGGCGTCGTTGAATATGGTGAGAAGCCCCTCCTCGATAGCCTGGCCGTAAATGGCCCGTGAAGCCGGGATGACCAGGAGACGGGTGTGCGGGTGGCGTTTTTTCCCTTTGAGAATGGATGCGGCCACCCGCAGGTCCTCGATGCGGCCGTTGGTGCAGGTGCCGATGAACACCTGATCCATCTTCTCGCCTTTTGCCTGGTCGATAGTTTTCACATTGTCCACCGTATGCGGGAAAGAGACCATGGGAACCAGGCGGGAAAGATCGATATCGATCACCCGCGTGTACACCGCATCGGGGTCGGGTTTGACAGGACGGTAATCTTTCCCCCGCCCCTGGGATTCAAGGAACAGCCAGGTCTGCTTATCGGAAGCGAACAGCCCGGTCTTGGCCCCTGCCTCGACCGCCATGTTGGCAAGCACCATGCGCTCATAGTGGGGCATGGTTTCCGCCGCCGGGCCACCGAATTCGAGCGCCATGTAATTCGCGCCGTCCGCGGTGATCTGCCCGATGAGAAAGAGCATCAGGTCTTTCGCATACACCCCCTTGGAAAACTGCCCGGTCAGGTTCACCCGGATGGTTTCAGGGATACGCATCCAGGTCTTGCCGAACGCGATCCCGACCGCTACATCGGTCGAACCCATGCCGGTGGAGAACGCCGCCATCGCCCCCCCGGTGCAGGTATGGGAATCCGCGCCGATGAGCACATCGCCGGGTTTGAGCCAGCCCTCGCTGATCACCTGGTGGCAGATACCGTCGCCGACATCGGAAAGGCAGGCCCCGGTCTTGTACGCGAAATTCCTGAGCAGCATGTGATCGTTGGAAAGCTCCTTCCGGGATGAAGGGGCGGCATGATCTATGAAAACAACTGTCTTGTCGGGTTTAGCCGCCCTGACCATGCCCAGGGTTTCGAGCTGGCGAACCGCCAGCGGGCCCGTGCCGTCCTGGGTCAGGCAGACATCGACATCGATAATGGCAAGCTCCCCGGCGTGCACCTCCTTGCCGGCATGTTCTGAGAGTATTTTTTCTGAAAGGGTCAGTCCCATGGGGTCTCCTGTGGGCTACTATGTATTATTTACAAAGTAATGTGTATTATTTGTACACTATTGAGATACATTCAATCCACAAAGGGATACATAGATAACATAATAAAAAAATGCCTTTTTTGCACGTCCATATTTTTATTGGAGATTTATCGATCTATGTAGAAGGAGAGGCAACCTTTTACTCAATCATAGAAGCAAAAATAGTAATCTGTCCCGGTAGCGAACCCCGCGCGAAGTCTTGGAAGAATATATTTCAGGTAATTCTCATACAATCCTTTCTGAGGCGACCGGAGGACTTCATCGTAGTATCCGATGGCCTGCTTACGGGCATCTTCGCTTTTGTCCGCGTAGGAACTCATACTCAAACGATACGTATCTCTAGCCGGGTGATCCTTGATAATACCGAGGTTGAAAAGTGTTTCCTCCGCCTGCCCCATATAGAACTTTATATCGGGAGCGAATTCGGATCCCGGATACTTTTTCAGAAAAGTGAATCCTTCTTCCAGCACTTTCCTCCATTGATCCTGGCCTTCCCGGCACATCCCGGAAGTATCAAATCCCCGTTCGAGCAATTCGAGGAAAGCGAACTGACCCCAGTATGAATTCGGATTTCCGTCAATGAGTTTCTGGAGCACTGTTTCTCCGTAGCTAAAGGTCATCCCCAATTCCGACCAGGTATATTCCAGGCCATAGCTCTCCAGCCATTTCTTTTGTTCCGGGGTAATTTCTTTTCCTAAACCGCATATGAACAGGTAACGGGCAAGGTAATTCTTGAGGAGAAGAAAGGCTGGCCGGTCGTTTTCAGGCACGGTTGTCTTGTCAATAGTTTCATACGCGGTGATGAGTTCATTTACCGGTATGGTATTAACTTTGCGCGGGGGAGGACTCTTGAGGGATAAAGAAATGCTATTGATTTTTTCCCACAAAGCCGGAGAAAATATTTGAGAAATTTTCCTATTCTCAAGCTCCCTGATCAATTTCTCAGGCATGATATATTGCGAATCCCAATATTTAGGCCATTCCGCCATCCATTTGTTTCTGAATTCCTGAAAGAGGGGGTGGAATACCATAGTTCTGATCAGCCACCTATTATTTCGATCATCTTTTTTTAAGAATATCGCACAGCTCAGCTCTCCTTTTTTCAGAAATGTACAACTTTGAATTAATCTCCAGGTCGCCATCTGCTTCGTGATGGAGTCGGGGGCGCTGTCAACGAATCCCCGGCTTTTCATATAAGCCGTCATTTTCTCAAGGAGCGGTTTCGCCCCTTCTTCTGTTGGCGATATTCCCTGAACAAACCCCATCAGAATTATTTCACTGGATGAAGTAAGAGATGGTTCAGAATAGGTGAACAGTTTTAATATTAAAGAATCTATATTTCTTTCGAATGCCCTGAGGTCATAACCTTGCAGTTCTCCGGTGTCGTGGATGGTGTATTGCTCAATTGTCCATGATTTGCTGTCCGGCAGGGCAGCGGGGCTTTTTGTCCATGGAGCGGCCACGAGCGTATCGAGAGCCTGTTCAAGTGAAACCTGTGCATAAAGGGGCGCGGGTAACAGGAGAAAACCGAGGAAAAGAAAGTGGAACATGATAAACCTCCTCATGGCTGTGTAGTGGAAAGGCATAGAGAGAAGATTTTTTAATATTCACAGCGTTTGGATCGGTACTCCCCCCCGCCCGCGTGAGGTGAGGGTCTCACTCCGGGAATATCTTACCGGGATTGAACACATCCACCGGGTCGAGGGCGCGCTTGACCTTCTTCTCGAACTCAATGGTCGCCCCGTCCATCGCGATTCTTAGGTATGGCCGCTTCATCATCCCGATACCGTGCTCGCCGGAAAGGGTGCCGCCCATGCGAACCGCCTCGCGGAAGAGTTCCTCGACCGCCAGCTTGACCCGCGAGACCTCCTCGGGGCGCTTCAAACTGGTCATGAAATTGATGTGCAGGTTGCCGTCGCCGGAATGACCAAAGGAAACCACCCGCACATCGCGGCGTTTCCCCAGTTCTTCCACAAAGGTGCACATCTCGGGAATACGCGAGAGCGGCACGCAGATATCCTCGTTGAACTTGAGCGGCGCGATGCGGGCAATTGCCGGAGAGATGGACTTCCGGAGCTTCCATAGGGCGTCACGCTCTTCGGAATTTTTGGCGCTTTTAAGCTCCACCGGATTAAGTTTCCCCAGTACGCCCATGACCCTGGCCTCCGCCAGGGCGAGGTATTCTTCGTCGCCGTCCAGCTCGATGAGCAGGAGCGCGCCTGTTCCTTCTGGAATCTCCACTCCGGCGTATTCGCACACGGTGTCGATGCAGCTTTTGTCCATGAACTCCAGCACTGTCGGCTCCACCCCGGAAGAAAGCACCGCATTGGATGCCCGGACAGTTTCATCAAGAGTGCGGAACAGGGCGAGCATGGTCCGCTTTGCCTCGGGAAGGGGAATCAGGCGCATCGCCACTTCGGTGACGATGCCGAGGGTGCCCTCGGAGCCGATCATGAGAACTCCCACATCGAACGGCGTCTCACGGTCGGAATAGACTCCGGTGCGTACGATCTCGCCTGAGGCGGTGACAAATTCCAGCCCGGCCACAAACTGCTTGGTGAGACCGTATTTTACGCAGGTCAGCCCCCCGGCGGATTCGGCCACATTCCCCCCGATGGTAGAATGCTGGGAAGACGCCGGTTCCGGCGGATAGAAGAGGCCTTTGCGGGCGGCTTCTTTCTGGAAGTCGGCGGTGATCACCCCCGGCTGCAGGTAGCCGATGCGATCCTCCACATCGATACGGAGGATACGGTTCATGCGTTCGAGATTGAGCACGATACCGCCGCGTTCCGGCACCGACCCTCCGGTCAGGCCGCTGCCCGCTCCCCGCGCCACAAGGGGGATTTTACGGCGGACGGCTATTTTAACCACAGCCGCGATTTCGGAGACGCTGGATACCAATACCATGGCATCAGCCATCCCCTTCTCCGGCTGGCTGTCGTAGGAATAGGCAATCAGATCGTTCGGGTCGGCAGAGACGTTTTCCGCGCCGACCGCCTGTTCCAGTTCACGGATTACTTCAGATCGTATCATGGGCTATATTCCTAAAAGTGTAAAAAAGGCACAAAGGGGAAAAAATTGTCTGAACCACTGATGCGTATGATAAATATGATAAAAGATGATGAAAAACGTCATGCCGAACTTGTTTCGGCATCTATTATTAACAATACATTCGTGTATTTTATCACCACAGCAATAATCTAAAAATCAAGTTAATCCTGTCAAGCGAATCAAGGTTCAGACTTCTTTTTGCTTTTCAGCTTCATTTTTTTAAACTTTTCCTCAAGTTTTTCCATCACAATTTCCGGGACGAAACTACGGACATCGCCTCCATGCTTGGCGACCTGTTTAACGACCGAGGAATTGAGATAGATATATTCCACCGAGGGCATCAGAAACACGCTCTCGATATCCAGCGCCAGTTTACGGTTGGTGAGCGCGATCTGGAGCTCGTACTCGAAATCCGATACTGCCCTAAGTCCGCGGATGATTGCAGATGCACCGATAGAACGGGCAAAGTCCACGGTCAGGTTCTGGAATCCTGCAACCTCAACACGGTCACAGTCCTCCATGCTTTCCAACACCTGCCGCGCCAGATTTATTCTCTCTTCAAAACTGAAAAGCGGCTTCTTGGACGGATTTTCCGCTACCGCCACCACAAGCCGGTCAAAGATTCGAATGGCCCTGGTGATTACATCCATATGCCCCCTGGTAATGGGATCAAAAGTCCCCGGGTAAATTGCCAGTTTCACAGTCCGGTATCCCTCCTGTATGCTTGTTTCTGATGAAGCTTTTGCAATAGTCGCATTATATGTTATAAAGAAGATAAGTTTTTTTTAACTACAGCCCCCTATCCCTCGGTCCCTTTCCCCCGAAGGGGGCAAGGGAAGTCATTGCTCAACGGTAGTTGCTGCTTCGCAGGCATGCTAAATCCGTGTCCTGCCCCCTTCGGGGGAAGGATGTCCGAAGGACAGAAAGGGGGCTGCATCCAACAATCTTGACTTTTGCAAAAGGCTCTGATGAAAAATCTTTTATCCCGTGAATCCGTTTATCCTGACCATCCGCGGTTCAGACATTCTTTCCCTTTGGGCCTTGGGCCTTGGGTTTTAGGCTGCCTTCATCCTCTTTCCTTCCATACATCGCAAGCCTTGTATCGCCATACCGCCGGTCGAATATCATCCGGCATGTACCCGCCTTAAGGGGAAGCTCTTCCGTTTTCCGCACTGTCACCGCCATGACCCCGGCGGGCGCAAGTATTCCGCTCTCGCAAACTTTAACTACGGTCATACTGCCCATACCCTGTTCATAGGGAGGGTCCGCGAACACGAAATCGAATGTCCTTCCCATCATGTTGAATCTGTCCAGCGCCCGGTTCACATCGGAGCGATTCACTTCACCCTCAATTCCTAGAGCAGTGAGATTCGAGAGGATGGCTGCACATTGTTCAGCGCCGGAATCCACAAAAACTGCGGAATACGCCCCTCGGGAAAGCGCCTCCAGTCCAATGGCGCCTGTGCCGGCAAAAAGATCGAGCACCCGTAAACCCTCAAGGCTGCCCAGCACATTAAAAAGGGCTTCGCGGACCCTGGCCAGCACAGGCCGGGTGGCAAGCCCTCTGGGAGCTTTCAATTTTCTCCCCCGCAGATTTCCGGCGATGATTCTCATCCTGTCAAATCGAGGAAACGGTCCGGAGCGAGAAAGACGCCCTGATCCGGTTAAAGCCGCCGCCGTTTCCCGCAGGCCGTATTACCAGCCGGTAAATCCTGTTTTTGCTGTTGGCGGTCAGTCCGCCAAGCATCTTTTTCATGCCGGAATACGATCCCTCTACCTGAAAGGGGAGATCATTATCCTGGATTGTCTGGCCTGTTTTAGGGAACTTCAGTGCGACTGAACCCTCCCGTTCTGCCAGAAATTTCAGAGAATCCCCCAGTGAGGCAAGGGTTCTCGGCGGGATGACATCCAGAATTTCCGATGTCTTGGCCCCGCTCAGTTTCCCTGAAACAGAGAAAGTATACACAGTATCAGGGGATTTGGATACTTTCGGAATGTCCTTCCCCGTGACCGAGCCTATGCTCTCCAATGCGGTCACAAACGAATCCATGGCCGCATAGGAAAATGACATTCCTTTTATGTCATAGACGCCGTCAACACGAACCTCCGCTTCGGTCAGCCAGACATGGGAAGGGGCTGCCTCGCCGATACGGTCCAGAGTCACAAGCACCAGATCATCCGCTGTTACCGCGGCCGCCGATGAGGGTTTTGCTTTTTTGGCCGAAGAATCGGCGGAAGAAACCGGTTTTGTCTGACTGGATGGAGTTACTGCCGGAACGGCATTGCCTTTTTGTTTTGCAGCCGGCGGAGAAACTGCGCTGGTTTTCTGTTTTTGCGGAGAGAACAGCTTCAGGAAATATCCGCCGCGAAAATACCCAAGCCCCAAAACGAGAAGAATAATCAGTCCGATAATAAGAGGGCGTTTCTTTATCCGGAATCCTGTTCCTTTCCTCTTTTTTTCAGAGAGAGGGGGTGTTTGGGGAATCTCCGCTTTGGGTATTTCTTTATCGGTAAGGGGTATTTTTTTACCGGTTTCTTTTTTAGCGCGCAGAGCTGCAGGATCGTGTGGATTCTGTTCAGACGCAGCGCGCTGAGTCTCTTCATCCATTACACCGGAGAGATTGAGTTTCAGCATACGCTATCCCTCCATGGCCCGGAGCGCCAAACCGAAACAGGTGGTAAAGGCAGCCCCAAAGCTCTCAAGGGGCGATTTCTCCACTGCGAAATCCACCTTGAGAGACCGGAAAGGATTCGAAACAGAAGTACTGATGCCGATTTCTCTTTCAATCTGTTCGGCAAGGTCATCGAGATATACACCGCCGCCAGCAAGAATCAGGCGCTGCGGGGTAGGTTTTTTCTTGTCTTCACCACGCGAGGTAAGCCTGTTTACAGAGCTGCCGATATATTTGACAAACTGCCTGGAATTCTCACTGTCGTTTTTTTCCGAGCCGTCGAAATCAAGGCCGGGCATCTTTTCCGCATACTCACTCAGTTGTAAGGGAAATGATTCCACAGCCGCCGGATTACCGTCATGGAGAACGATCGAGGAAATACCTTCCGCCTCGGTTGAAATCAGGAGAGACACACCGTGGTGTGTCTCTAAATCGATTTCTCCCGCCCCTTCGCAGCCGTTCAAAAGCGCGACCGGTTCCACATCGGTTATAACCTGGCTAAATAAATTTTTCAGCGAGTTGATAAGCGCCTTACGGCCTGCGAACATGTACGCCGCAGAGTTTCCCGCAACAAAATCATAGTTGTATTCAAACTGTTCCGAGATCATTTTCTGCTGGACTTCCCATTTTAAATGACTTTCCATGTCCTTGTCATCCATGTTTTCCTCACGGATCATGTATACGGAGAGGAAATCGCCGGGTCCAAGACTGACTGCGACCGGGGTATCCGCCTCAAACCCGTGCCTTGCCAGAAATGAGCCTGCGTCTTCGTGAATGGGAGCGGCAGCAATCCGGGTAATGGATAAACCGCTTTCCGAACGTTCCGTTTCCAGGGCGCGAAGCCCTTTCATGCTGTATCGAATGCCGATTCCCTTAGCCAAATCCCCTCTCCCGTAATGTAAAGGAATGGATAGTGTTCCATCATATAATATAGAGAGTTTTTCAGACTTGTTACAAGATTTTTTTTTGATGTCCTCTACGGGTTTCCCGCCGTAATGCGTTTCTCTATTTTTTCGTAGGTTCCCGGACCGATCCCTTTTACTTTCATGATGTCGGAGGGTTTTAAAAATCGGCCGTGCTGTTCACGGTACTGGATGATGTCGGCGGCTTTGACCGGGCCGATCATGGGCAGGGTTTCGAGAAGAGCGGCATCGGCGGCGTTAATATCTATCAGGAGGGATTCTCCAGCTTTTTTCGCCGCAAGGGAATCCGCCGGATTGAATAACGCCGGGGGACTCACTGCTCCGCGAATTATCCGGACATCCTGCGGTGCTTTTGGAAGCAGGAGAAGCCTGACACCCCACCCGGCCAGTATGAGAGCGGAGATGCAGGCGATGGCTATCCGGTCGCGGCGTGTAAAAAGGGCCATGGTTATTCCTCATAGATCAGATTCAGGAGGAGTGTCCCGATTTTACCGAGACTGGCTGCGGAACACTTGTCGGGTGTATCGGAGACGGTATGCCAGAACGGATAGTTGAAATCGATCAGGTCCACTGCCGGAATCCCCCTCTCGATGAGCGGCACATGGTCATCAAGGATGCTGATTTCGGAGGAATCTACCGCGATGTTCAATTTCCGGCACTGCTCCATAATTTTATTCCAGACATCGGGAGCGCCCTCTCTGGAATTTTTTTCCCTCGAAAGAGAAAGGTCCCTGTCGCCGATCATATCCAGGAGAACAGCATAGGAAGGCTTGAACGATGATGGCATGATCCTGGCGAAGTACCGCGAGCCCAGAAGCCATGTTTCCTCCTTTCCGTCGGAGCCTCCATCCTCGCCGTCGAAAAAGACTATATCCACACCCACCGGCGGTTTCTTGCGAAGGGTTTCACCCTGTTTGAGAGCATGAGCGACCTCGAGAAGAACTGCGACCCCACTTGCGCCGTCATTCGCGCCGGGGACCGCCTCCTCACGTTTTGCGGGGTCCGGGTCCTGGTCGGCATGGGGACGGCTGTCCCAGTGGGCGCAGAGGAGTATCCGGCGACCGTTTTCCGGGTAGAAGGAGACCATGATGTTCTGCATGTCCGCCTCGCTGCCGGAAAAAACATCCCGGAACGGCTGGGCGCCTATCTGGGGAGTTAATTCACGGAGAGTCGCGGTTATCCATGCAAGGGCGTCATCATGGGCTTTCGTTCCGGGCACACGGGGGCCGAACGAAACCTGACGCTCCAGGTATCCAAACGCACGGGCGGAATCGAAAGAGGGCGTCCCCGCCGCAGGGGCGGACGATCCCCCGCAGGAAAGGATGCAAAGGATGGCCGGTATCGGAATGACTACCGCTAAAATACCAGCTTTCCCCATATGGACACCTCTCTGATTATGTGAACCCGGTTGGTAAGGTCTTTGGTATTCCGAAAATCCATGGTCGCTCCGCCTGTAAACTTGTCGCTGAACCGGTAATCGGCTTTGGGTGAAATGGCCCACGAATCGTTCTTCTCGGTCACTGCCATGGTGTTCTTCTCGACGCTTCGCTGCCGCTGGGTCCCCGATTTGGTGAGATTCAGCGATAGATCGACATTGCTTTTAAGCCCCAGTTTGCTGAAAATTCCGCCGGTTGGCGACAAACGGTAGGTAAATGAGGCGGTCATATCGTTTTTATCATATATGGATGTAGTTGTCGTTTCTCCGGAAAGGGCATGGCTTGTTTCCGAGGATCTGGCCAGGGAAAAACTGCCCTGCAGTTCTCCGAAGAATATGGCATTCACATTAAACAGAGGAGAAAAACTGTGCTCGAGACGATCGGAATTCGGTGTGGAGCCTTCATTCAGCCAATCGGTTTGCCTGGTTATCGTATAGCCGGATTTTACATTTACATTTCGGGCATACCGTTTCAGGAGCGGGATTCTCTTTTCCAGGGAATTCCATTGAAAATCCATATCCGGAAACGTTGATTGATCCGATCTGGTGTTGGCTGAAGCAGACAACTGCTGCCGGGTAGTCTTTTTCATTGTTGCCGATACCTCCATTTCCATCGGCAGCCTGATTATCGTATCCATGGAATAATCTTCGGTGCCTCCCGATGTATTCTGCCTCGCGGAAATCGTGCTCGAATCAGAAGACGAGATTGCTCCCTGCCCGAACCGGGTCATGAAACCCGGCCTTTCGGACACTCCCCAGTAATTGAGCTGGTTATCCCTGCGGTAGGTGAATGACAGGGGATTGAGCGATTTGGATATGGCCATGAAGACCATGGTTCGAAGGCTCGGGCCCCTGGGAAGCTGGGGAGCTTCCTCCTTCTTGGTTTTTTTTTCTACTTTTGTGGTGTCAGGTTTTGTAATGCCAGGTGTCTTCATGTCCTGAATATTCAGTTTCGGTGTGGTCATCTGATCCAGTGATCCCGCCTTTGGCGGTCCCGCCTTGCCGCTGAAATCCTCAAACATTTTCTCCCAGGCCAGGCTGGTATTCACGGAAAAGGACTTCCGGAAATCAACCTGCATCCCTCCCATCTGGCTGGACAGGCTGTACCGTGGATTATTCTTCTCGGTATAGGAGGAAGTATAGGTGTAATTGTTGGTAAGATACGTGAATTTCGGCCCGGTCAAGGTGATATTATTTGTTTCGATAAAATCAGTTTCCTTTTTCAGATAAATGTCATGCGACAGGTTACGGCGGAAATCATACTTGAGTGCAGTGAGAGGGCTGTACCCGAAGGTGTAAGATTCTTTGATCGTCCTGACCTTGGTGGTATCGGATACATTGTCCAGGTTGGTCTGTATCTTGTTCCCATCATCATAAACAAAATCATATACCAACTGGTTGGGACTATAGAAGAAATCCAGAGCGGACAGCTTTTTCCCTGTTTCCGAATTCCAGTTTTTCATCCAGGCGAAGGGTTTGAAACTTTTTGCGGTGGGATCGATATTATAGGTTATTTTTGCCTGTTTTCTGGCATCGAATATGCTGCCGGACATCGGATTATCGGAAACACGCTCGCCCCAGTCCAGGTTGACGTTCATCTTTTCGAATCCCCAGTTGATGAGCGTTGATTTGATCCCGCCTTTCCGAGAGGTATCCTTTCCCTTGCCGTAGGTGAAATGAAGCGCTTTGGTGGAGGCAGTGGAGAGATAACCAAGCTTCTGTTCATAATCAAGAATGACATCCGACCCGGGCTGGAGTCGAGGACTTTGCTGGGAATTGGAAATGTTTGCGGTAACCGGCAGATTCAGCCTCCAGCGAGCCGGAGCGAACCTGTCCAGGTTTACTGCTAGAGAGGAATCCCAGTCGGTATTGTCACTTCCGGAGCCTTTTTTGGCATTCATGTCGTGGAAATCCGATGAGCGGTGCATAATCTTGGCGGCAACATTTGCGAATCCTGCCAGATCTGTATTCAAACTGAGCCGTGCGGCGGTTCCGGTCATTGGCCGAAGGTTATCCATACGGAGCTCGTCCACCCATACCCGTCCGGTCATACTTCCGGTCTCTCTTTTATTCCGAATGCCGATGGATATGACTTTGATGTTGGGGAGAGAAGGCGAGCCATGGAATGTATACACCTTTCCATTCACTATCATCGTGGAATCGGCTTTCAATTTTACCGCGGTGCATCGGGCGAAATCAGCTTCCACGAAATTTTCCTGCGCCCATCCTCTGAAGAGAGGGGCGCGGTACTCATAGTAATTATCCTTGTCCGCCCCGAATCTTAGAACAAGCTCCATATCACTCGTTTTCACCGATGGATCCGGGAAATCATCCGCCCCGTGGACAAACATCTTGAGCGCGGTGTAGTCGGTGAAATCCATCTTTTCGAAATTACGGTATATGAACGCGGAGTTCTGCGGTGAAAGCTGTTGATACTCGATTACCAGGGATTGTTCCATACGGCGGACTTTGGTTGTCCGGTCGATCTCTCTCGACACTCCGGGCGGGGGATTGTAATCCAGGTTTTCATCGGTATTCACCCGGGTGATACGGATCCGATCACTCACTGTAAGAGAGATATTCTTATTATTGCTGTCAAATATTCCGGATTCCAGCCAGTTAGACTCCACAATTTCCATGCTGGCAATCTGTATTACCGTGGAGTCGGTGTTGGTCACCCAAAGCCGTGAAAATTCTATACGGGTGGAATCCGGAGGTTCTGTTCCGCCAACCGCCGCCTGGGGATTATTCCAGAGGGGGATCCGGAAAAGGCGCCAGCCGCCCGGATTACCCTTCGGAACCGAATCCTGCACCAGATAGGGGTCATAGGCATTACCGAGGGAGATGGTGTACTCATAATACGCGTTTTTGGTGTCGAGAACTCCGTTATTGTTCATATCCTCCGTATCGGGAACACCGGCGCGGTCCGAGTCGAATCGATTGCCTTCAGCGCCGTTGATATGGGAATAATCATTCTTGTCCTTGTAGCTCCAGTTGTCTTTGCCGGGATCGGTGTTCCCGGCGCTGTAACCGGGTTCATCCTTATCGGAAACCCCGTCCAGGCCGGTATCCTCTTCAGTAGTCAGTATCCCGTCGCCATGGCCCATTCCCGGAATGGGCCGGTCCTCGGTGTCAAGAAGGCCGTTTGGATTGTCCAGGGGGAAGAAATCCTCTGTTGTGGCGCCGAGATCGATTTTCAGGTCGCCTTTATTTCCTCTTGCCCAGACCTCCAGGAACCGGGAGTGGGACATATCAAGTCCGGTGCCATAGAAAGCGTTCATCACCCCTCCGAAGGATTGATCATCGGAAACACCCGGTTTCTTGGCATAATCAAGATTCAGCACGTACACGGTGTTCTCGCCGGAAGCGGTTTCCTTTTTGGGCCAGATCAACCGCGAATCCACCCTGTCCCAGGGATTGTACCACCACAGTTTTCCCCGCTGAAGGGCGGCACCCCGGGTGGTTTTTGGGTCCGGAATCGAAGAGGTAGTCCAATTGGTGCGGATGATTCCCAGCGGAGTGTTCTGGGAGCCTTCGAAATCGTCAACGTACACTACCCCCTTGGTGTTCATGTTGGGAATGCTCCGGGCCAACTCACCCTCGAGGCGTACCGTGGATTTCTGATTAGTCATGATTCCCGGTATCATATCGATCATCCTGGTGAGGAATTTCGGCTCGAAATTAAGAATGGTATCGGTGTCGAACAAAATGGTGCGGGAAGGCTCCTGACCGAGTTTCACCCTTTGATCCGGGGTGGATTCATTATTATAGAGGAGAACTCCTCCGATCCGTGAATTACCCAGAAATTCGTACTCGCCCCTGACACCGAAGAGAGATTTCTGCATCGACTGCATGGCATTCACTTCCTCATAGGTAGCCTGGATGTTGGCGTTGGGCCCCAGCGCCTCCTTGTTGGTAAAGGTTAGCTCGCCGGTCTGGTAGTTGATGGTGTAGTCTGTGCCCTTGGTCAGCGGTTTTCCGTTCACAGTAACGCGCTCGCTGCCCTCGGCGATACCGCCCAGGCCGCCGCTCCCGATTTTGTAGCTCTGCAGACGGTTAGCGGTTTTGACCTCGATGTAGTATTTGGATGCCTCGATCTTCTCCTGCTGATTCTGGGTATTGTATATCTGGGGAATTTTCGGGTCCAGCTCCACTGTCACCCCGGCCGGCGGTTCAGAGTCGAACGGATGCAGGAGCGGAAAAATGATCTCCCCCCGGTAGGTGTCCACCACCGAGCGGTTCAGATCCACTTTGTTATCCGGCTTGGGATTTCCCTGTTCGTCATTCTTGTCCAATCCCAGAATCTGGATATAGGGAACGCCGTTCTGGGTATCTTTGGGCGGACCGTTCGATCCTTCCCTGAAAATGCGGATCTCGAGGCCTTCCGGGTCGATATTCCTCTGCCCGAGATCATAGACGTTTTTCCATTCCAGGTCCCAGGTGTCTGTATCGGTCGGACGCTGGCTCTTTGATTTAATGAGCTTAAGCTCCATTTTAGAGCCTTGAACATCGGGTTTATAGTCAAGACTGCCGAATTTTACCCCGCTCTTGGTTTCCATGTACACGCCTATAGTCGAAGTATCCTGCACCCTGTCACGGAAAACGATGAACCCCAGCCTGCGGTCGATCGCGTAATCACTTGCAGGATCAAGGCGGTGGAAGAAACCGGTGATTCCCTCGCTTTTAACCGGAATGGTTTTATCCATGTTCATGGGTCGGGCAATGCCCGGAAGGGCGATGGTACCTTCCCTGGTATCGTTCGACTGGATGCCGTCATCCTCGTAGACCTCGATCTTCACTAGTGAATCGGCAGGATTGTAATAGATCATGTCCAGAGAAGTCCGATTTTCCGCGAAGACGTTTTTGTACCGGTGATCCAAAAAGAAATAGGTGTTGGATTTGTAGTTGTAATCCCGGATCTGGGTCTTGGCTTCTTCCGCTGAGCCGCGGAATGTCTTGGTGTTCGCTTCGCTCGTTTCCTGGGAAGCGATGGCGGTGAACTTGACCGGGCCGAACCTTCCTTCCGACCGTATTCCGAATAAGCCCTTGTGGCTGCCCTGGTAGCCGGCGAATGTGGCCCCTTCCAGGTTGAGCGAGGTATTGCCGGCTTCAATGTTCTGTATTATAGCGTTCTCGTCGCCTTTATATCGGATATGGATATTATCTTCGAGTCCCTTCCCGAAAGAAAACCCCTGCGCCTGCGGGTCCTGCTTGATATCTATCTCGATGTGATCTCCCACCATGCCCCGTATGGAAAACTGCGGCTCCTGTTTCATGGCGAGCGAGGGGAAGGTAGAATTTTTGGAAACCGAGGTGGAAATCTGCCCTTTATCGTACTCGCTTCTCCCCGAAAAGGATATGGTCTGCGAACCGTTGATGTCGAGGCGGGTTTTCCCACCGAGCAACTGTTCAAAGCGCTTCCCCACCGGCAGACTGAAATCAAGATCTGTCAATCCGCCTCCCTTCTTTTCTGCGCTCCAACCAGCCATACGCTGGGCGTTGTTACGCCATGTGGCGAAAAGGCTTTCTTCGAGATTTTTTCTGGCATATTCGCTGAAAGGAATGAAATAATATTTTTCAACTTTCAGCCCCGGGATGAGGGTCTGGCGCACAGCGCGTGAATTCTGGGAGTCGATGCTGTCTTTCACAACGCTGGCGGTGGGAGGAATCTTTACTTTGGGACGAACACCGATTGTGATGTCCCGAACATCCAGAGAATCAGAAGCGTTTTTTTTCAGAAGATATAAGAGATCGTCGCCCGCAGGCACGGTGTAGCTTTCACCGGACAGATATTTATCCGATTTCTTCTGGATCCAGGAATCGTTCGTATAATCTTCGGCGGCGGCAGGAATCAGGAGGATACCCAGGAGAACAAGGCAACCGGCCAAATACACCCCGACTTTTGCAAACAAAAGCCGGGGACCCCGTAAAAAAAGGACATGCTTACCCATAGTACCTAAGCTATCTGCGATCGGCGTACGTTAAGTTCAAAAACAGCACCATTGCCGCTACGCGGGAACAATGAAACCGTTTCGAACAGAAAATCATGATGCACCCCGGCTTTTGCAAACAAAAGCCGGGGACCCCGCGATCGCATTTAGCGAATAAGCAGTCCTCCGCTTTACGGTCAGTATTTGAAGCATATATCAAGTAAATATATAGCATACAGTGAAAATGCGCAAGAGAAAAAGATACGAATGACCATCTGTGAAACAAGTTCATGGTGACCAGACCATGTCATACCGAAAAGGTTCCCTGCATTTATACCGCAGAAGCAGGGCATCGGTATCCGTGTATAGTATGATCTTTCGCCTATTCCGCGTCATCCTGCATGATACGCCCACCGGAAGCGTCAATACCCTCTTCCTCATCAAGCGCCTTTTCATAAACAGTCTTTCTGGATAATGATCCCCAGGCTGAAAAATGTTCAAGGAGCGTTTTCCCTTCCCGTTTACGGCAAATATACAGATTTTCATCGGGTATAAGATCGGTCAGGATGGGAGAATGCGTGGCGGCGATAAGCTGGGTTTTTCCCGTGGAAGTCTTGTTTTTCAAGAGCTCGGCAATCAGTTTTATTCTGCGCGGGTTAATTCCGTTTTCAGGCTCCTCAATACCGACCAAAGACGGAGGCTCTTTCACCCCCCACATGGCCAGTAATCCCAGGACGCGCAGAGTACCTTCGGAAACGATACCCAATGGAATCGGTTTCTGCCCTTCGGATACATGTAATTCGACTTCTCCGTGGTCGTTTACTGAAACTTCGATCCCGGTAATAGAAGGAACGATAAGGTTCAATGCTTTTTCGAGTGCATGAAACTGACCGGGATTAGATACCTTCAGCGTGTTTAGAAAGGAAGCAAGCTCTTCTCCCATGTATCCAATATAACGTACCTCTTTCACCGGACTTGAAGCGCGCATACGCGCGCGTGGTTCGAAAAAATGAAAATGCCAGCTCAGGAATTCTTTCTGCAAAGCGGCGATATGAGGATAATGAGGAGTAAAAAAGGGCAGGGACAGGATGCTGTGGTCAAGGTGAAGAGGATAATAGGTTGGATGCGCCTGACTCTCCATACGAACATGGATGCAGTCACCTACTTTTTCAATGAAGGGATTTCGACTGGTTTTTATCTCGCCGTTGTGTTTCAGTGGAGCGAGATATTCATCTGTTAATCGCAAGAAACCGGATTGAGGAAGGATTTCAATCTCAATTCTATATCGTAAATATGTTTCTATTTTTTTAGAATCTGCATGGTTAAGCTCATTTTCATCGTTCTTTGCGGGAGATTTCATTATCCGGATTTGTTGATGAATAGAATCAATAAGAGTATCTGACAGCTTTATATCAGCTTCAAATGATAAAGCCACCCTGTCTTTTTTTAAGAGCCCCTTGATTCCTTCCTGTCCAAAGGAAAATGATTCAAGCGGATTACCACGGTTAGGAGGCTCAAATGCCTGTTTCAGAGTTCGAACGGATGTAATCCTCGACAAAAGCTGGAGAGCATCTAAAAAGTTGCTTTTGCCTGCTTCATTCGGACCCACGAGAACAGAAAAGGGTTGGAGTTGTATATCCATATCAATCAAGGACTTATAACCTTTTATCTTGATTCTGGTAATCATTCGAAGACCTCCTTGACTTCCTGGAGAATCATTCTTGATTCTTTCTTGAATTCACCGCTCATTACATGAATATTTTATCTTTGGTTAATAAACTTATGTATTCGGAAGCAATTTCAATAATCAGGCCTCAGGCAAGCCCCTCCTCGCGCATCCGGGTCAGGTACTCCATGCAGTACTCGTCATAACCCATGACCGCCCGCGCAGAAGAGAGAGTGGTCATTATGTCCGGCTCGGTGGGATCGACAATGGCGCCGTCGCAGCCGACCGCTACAAGCATGGCCAGGAACACCTTGTTCAGGTTGTTCCGCCGTGGAATGCCGAAGGAGATGTTGGAGAGGCCGAGGGCGATATGCGCTTCGGGATAGTTCGCCCTTGTGTACCGTATGGCTTCGAGGATAAACCGCGCCTGCCCCGGATTGGTCGAGGCCGGGCGCACCAGGGGATCGAAATAGGCCCGGTCGAGCGATATATCGTTTTCTCTGAACAGTCCGGCGATGTTCTCGATGATCCTCACCCGGCCATCCAGGTCTTCCGGCATACCGGTATCATCCATGGTGAGGCAGACCACCCCGGTATTGAATTCCTTGACCAGGGGAAGCACACTCTCCACCCGGGCCTTTTCCATGGTTATGGAATTGATGATGGAGCCGGAGCGGTTGCAGATTTCAAGCCCGGCGCGAAGGGCGAGAGGATTTGCCGAATCGAACGAGAGCGGAAGGCTGACTTCACCAGAGATAATCCGGGTCAGCCAGATCATATCATCGATTTCCTTGGAGGGGTCGCCGCCGGCGTTGATGTCGATATGGGTGGCCCCGGCTTTAGCCTGACGGAGCGCTTCGGTACGGATGAATGAATCATCGCGCTCCCAGACCTTGGCGCGGATGGACTTGCGGGTCATGTTGATGCGTTCGGCAATTATGGTGAACATGAGTGGTCCTTTAAGTTTCGAGGGACGATTTTGAATCTATATAACGACTTAAATAATTGCGAGTGTATTGAGTGTTTAGATCCTGAAACGAGTTCAGGATGACACGTGTCATGCCGAACTTATTGCCGCTTCGCAGGAACGATGAAACCGTTGCCGTTTCTCGGGAACGATGAAACCGTTTCGGCATCTATATATATGATCACGGACATTATCTAATGGTACACCCAGATAGAATTTTCACATGATCTTAATATTCATTATGAGTTTTTCAAGGGCAGTTTTCCCGGCTTCATCAGGCTCGACCAGGGGAAGACGCACAGGTCCCATCTCCAGTCCCAGGATATTCATTGCCGTCTTGATGGGAGAGGGATTCGTTTCAACTTTCATGAGCGCCCGCATGAGCAGGAACATCTCGTTATGGATATCCCGCGCGGATTTGAAATCATTCTTAAGCGCCGATTCCACCATATCGGCCATCTTCCGGGGAAGAATGTTGGAGATAACGCTGATTACTCCCTTCGCACCTACCGCCATCATCGGAATAGTCATGGAATCGTCACCGGAAAGCACGAAAAAATTGTCCGGTGTACGGAGGATTATCTCGCAAATCTGATCCATGTTTCCCGAAGCCTCCTTAACGCCCAGGATATTGGGAACAGCCGCGAGTTCAACTATGGTATCGGCTGTTGTATTGACCGCAGTCCGGCCGGGACAGTTGTATATGATGAGAGGAATGCTGCAATGTTTCGCCACCGTGGTATAGTGTTTGATGAGTCCCGGCTGCGAGGGCCGGTTATAGTAAGGAGTAATCAGGAGTGCGGCATCGGCCCCCATCTTCATGGCATGTTCAGTCAGGCTGATTGCTTCGGAAGTATTGTTGGATCCGGTACCGGCTATTACCAGGGTGCGTGAACCCGCCTGGTCGATGACAATTTCAATCACCCTGCGGTGTTCTTCATGTGTCAGGGTGGGGGATTCACCGGTCGTTCCGCAGGGAACAAGGCCTGCGGTACCGTTCTTGATCTGGAACTCCACCATCTCCCTTATTTTGGCCTCGTCAATCTGCCCGTTTCTGAAGGGAGTGACCATGGCGGTGAAAGAACCCTCAAGTTTCAGCATTTTCCCTCCGGTGGTAACTGGTAATGGAATAGTTTTCTCAAGTGTAATACGGAACAGCCGGGTTTCCCCGGCAGCGGCAGTCAAGCATATGCTTTCAATCTATACAAGACAACATAAGTAATTGCGTATATTTTGAGTGTTTAGATCCTGAAACGAGCTCAGGATGACACGTGTCATGCCGAACTTGTTTCGGCATCTATTTTGAAAAGAAACACATAAAATATTTCGTCATGTATAAAAATATACTATACATTTAAAAATATAGCAATTTTCATTTCATATGTCAATGAAATTCAGAGGTTTTCATAGTGACCACTTGTAATGAAACCGGACATTATGAAAAGGTTTTTTGAAAAATAACAGAAAGACCTTGACAAATAATGGCTGGAGAAATATAGTTATCACATTAATTCCAATACATTAAAATCCTGTGGGGAGATGATGCTATGCAGGAAGACTGGAACATAACCCTCAGTGTTTTGGAGTCGCCGGATAAATCCCTTATCGGTCAGCAGAAAGTATTTTACAGCTCTCCGATCTCCATCGGGCGGGCGAATAACAACGATTTGATCATTACCGACCCGGCGGTTTCACGGAATCATGCCATTCTGCGGATCACCAACGACTATTCGCGGGTTTTTGTCACCGATATGAGCACTCACGGGACCGAGGTCTCGGGAAAAATCGTTCAAAAGGGGCGCGGCACGGGATTTACCATTGAAAACGGAGATACGGTCAAGCTCGGCGATACCCTCCTTCGCTACGAATTACACCTGAAGCTCAGCGTTCAATCCACGTTTGTCGGTAAAATGTACCGTAGTTTCCTTGAAACTCCTCCTTCAGACATGGTTGAGGAATCAGAGGAGAGTGTCCCGGAAATTGAAGCTCTGGAGACTGCCGAGCCTCTCAGGAAGGGGTTCAGCCCTGTTTCAATCGGAATTATCGTTGTCTGCCTGATCCTGATGGTATATCTCGTCTTCTTTACCAAATAGCTGAAATAACAGTGTTTACATTTCAGTACACCGGCCCTTACAACGTGGAGAATTAATGCGCGATGAATATGCAATCTGTTGGTGTTACCGATAAAGGCTGTATACGGACAAACAATGAAGACTCGTTCCTGATCGATAGCAATTTTCTCATTATCGCGGATGGAATGGGCGGCGCCGCAGCCGGAGAGGTGGCCAGTTCCATGGCTATCGACATTATTTCAACCGCTGTTAAGAAACATGATCTGGGTTCGGGGAAAAAAGCGATGGATGTCGTACGGCAGGCGATCGAACAGGCGGACAGCGAGATCAAAGCCGCTTCCGAGAGAGATCGTAACCTGGAGGGCATGGGTACCACCGCTGTGTCCGCCCTCTTTCTGGATCCTCGCCTGCTGATCGGCTTTGTCGGTGATTCCCGGGCATACGCGATATCAAATGAAGGCGAAGACCCGGCCGCACCTTCAGCATCTGCCGCCAGGTATGACGCCGATGCCCAGACTGTTGTTTTGAAAAAAATAGAAGACGATACGGAGAAACCAGCCGTAAGATTTATCCGCAGACTTACCGACGACCACAGCGTGGTTATGGAACTCGTCCATGCCGGAGTAATCACCGAAGAGGAAATACGGTCTCATCCCCTCCGTAACCGTATCACCAGATGCATCGGCAGTCTCAACGAGAAAGAGCCGGAATTCCTCTGGTATGATCCCCGGCCAGGCGACACCGTTATTCTCTGTTCTGACGGACTCTGGGAGATGGTCCATGAAGACCTTATGCTCGCGATTGTAAAATCTTCGCATGAGCCCAAGGAAATGTGCCAAAGGCTGGTCAGCGCCGCTAATGATGCGGGAGGGTACGACAACATTACGGTGATTGCGGCGCAGTTTAAGTAAAAGCCCAAATACTCAGGGCTGATGCTTCTATCTTCTGAGAATATACGTTAAGCTATGTAAATTCTGCCTGTCTGCTACCGGTAACAGAGTGTGGCTCCCCCCAGAATAAAAAGATCGTCATCCGCACTGATAAAATTCACCTTCCAGCCTTCTTCATTTGTGCCTTGAGTGAGCGAGGAGAGGACCGCCAGACGCATGATGTCAATTCCTTCGTCGAACTCCTTTCCCATCTGCGGCAGGATTACCACACGGCGGATCGAAGCCTGGAGGGTATTTGCCAGCGATAAAAGGCCGGAGCCGAGAGCCATGCCCATGCGCTCGAAAACAGCGGCGGCATGTTCTGCTTCTTCCGGTGTGCCGCGCAGGGCATCGACAATGTCTTTGATGGTCATCTCCAACTCGAACCGGGTGTTTTCGTAGGCATAAGGATCGTGTTCGAGAGCATCCATAATACTGCGGATTTTATCTTTCCGAAAGAATATCTTTCCCGCCTTTTTTTCTTCCGCCCGGGCGTAGTGAATCAAACCACCCATGGAAACCAGCGTTTCAAGGTGATGTTCGGGATACTCTTCATCACAGGTTCGCATGAGCGCGAGCTCGCCTTTGGCCACCAGGCGGTTGATGAGCATGGTCTGGTGGAGAAGAGTAGGCAGACCGTCATGGATATTCTTTATAGCCTGACGGAGATGGAGAAAATAGTCGGGTGATATATCCTCGATCGATGAAATGGGCCGTTCGTTTACAATCACCCCCGTTCCCAAACCCCAACCGATCTTTACAAATACAAAGTTCTCGCCTTTTTTCAGATCTATGGCCGCACGAAGGCGCCTGGTCCGGGCAATAGCCATTGCCATTGCGCTCGAACTGTTATCCACAGCAACCGGCAGTTCTTTGGGAAATGCGCCGTCAAGCTCGACTGCTCTCCGCATGAGATCTCTTGCAATATCGAAGTCGTTCCAGGCGGGGAGATTCATTCCGGTCACCGCCCGGGCGCCGTGTATAAGACCGGAGGCCGCAATACCCAGAGCGGAAATGGTATATCCCTCTTTGCGCGCATGCCGCCAGGTTTCCAAGATCGCTTCCGAAGCTGAATCCAGGATGGCCTCTCGTCCGGTGAAACCCTGTTTGTACTCCGGATTTCCGTTCCTGCCGCTCAGGGTCAAAGTCACATTCTCACCCTCGGTCACATACCCGCACCAGAGGGCGTTCGCGCTGACCCGTAACCCCATGACCGCTTCCTTTCCGGCAGGCTTCGATACAGCGACTCGTGAAGATAACGCTAAGGGGTACTTTCTGTTATGAGTTTTATATGAAGCGGAGTCATAAGCAATTTTACCCTGAATGATTGTATAGAGCAGGTTATAATTGCTGTCGAGCACGACCAGATCCGCACGCCGTCCTCTTTCGATTCTTCCGGAGTCGTTCAGACCCAGAATCTGAGCAGGAGCGGAAGAAGTCATTTCGAAAGCCTGTACAACATCAGGATTGTCTCCGCCGAGGAGGAGGAGATTGCGGAATGTCTGGAGCATGGTCATTGCGCTTCCGGCGAGCCGTCCGTCTTCAAGGGTTCTGACTGCGCCGTCGAAGATGGTAACACGCTGTCCGGCAAATTCGTAGGTACCCTCTTCCATTTCCGGGTGAGCAACTGCATCGCTGATGCCTGCCACCAGGTGGTGACGATTGATGGCGAGTGTGAGGACAGCCGGATTGACATGGATGAAATCGCAGATTACTTCGAGACTGAGTCCACGTTCCTGGGCATCATAGATACGGGGATCGATAAGCCCTGTACCCACTACTCCGGGATCACGGTGGGAAAGAGGCGCCATAGCATTATAGAAATGGGTAAGATGCCGGGCGCCGGCTTTTATTGCAGCAACAGTCTGTTCCAGGGAGGCGGCGGAATGTCCCAATGATATAATGATTCCACGGTCCAAGAGCGACCTTATGAAGCTGAAATCTCCCTGGAAGTCCATTTCCGGCGCCACTGTCATCATGCGCACGCCGTGGTGTTCTCCCATCTCATCTTCGCCGATAATCCGGGGAATATCCCTGACTGTGGCGTCCCAGATGGAATTGGAGGGAATAGCGCCGCAGAATTCGCCGTTCAGCTTCGGGCCTTCCAGATTCATTCCCAAAAGACGCGCTCGGGGGCGTTCTCTCGTCTCTTCCGGGGATACCCCGGCTTTTGCTTGCAAAAGTCCGGGACCCTCGTTGACCATATCCGCTAACTGTGATCTCAGCATACGAAAACGGGCATCGAGATCGATTCCGAAAAATCTTCGCGCCCTGACCGGCACCAGAAGGGTCGCCAGACAGCCTGTTGTTCCGTACGTGGTAATTCTGTCAAGGATAGGAATCGGGTTCATGAAACTCCCGATCTCAGAGTAGCGGGTATTGCTCTGGTCGCCATAGCCATGGAAATGGAGATCGATGAATCCGGGACCGATGATACAGTTTTGAGCGCCTATCCGGTGTTCGGCTTTGAGAGCAGAATCTCTGTCCCAGCCTGCAATCATCCCATCGTGGTCGATGTGCAGTTTGGCCGGTTTGTTCCCGATCGAGCCGAAAATACCTCCTTCGGCAGAGCGAGTGATAATCTGGCCGGCTTCGATGCTCAATTTATACCTTGAGATTGGCTTCACCGGTAAACCCAATACTTTCTCGATATATACATGACGACATAAATAATTGCGCACGTTTTGAGTATTTAGATCCTGAAACGGTTTTATCGTTCCCGCGAAGCGGCAACGAGTTCAGGATGACACGTGTCATGCCGAACTTGTTTCGGCATCTATTTTGAAAAGAAACGCAAT
>JAUYCD010000186.1 GCA_030692375.1 Candidatus Latescibacter sp.
GTGACGAACGTCAAGCTCGAATATTCTACGAACAACGGAACGTCATGGTCGCAGATTGTAGCAAGCACGGCGGCGAGCGTGGGGACGTATGCGTGGACGATACCCGCAGCGACACAGACTTCATCGCAATGCCTCATAAAAATCAGCGATGTCTCGAATCTTTCGGTAAATGACCAGAGTGACGGTGTATTCTCCATCGTTGCTGTAGCTCCTACCGCGAGCATACGGGTTACATCGCCCAACGGCGGCGAAACCTTGACCGTCGGAACCGCGCAAAACATCACCTGGACTTCCTCCGGTGTGACGAACGTCAAGCTCGAATATTCTACGAACAACGGAACGTCATGGTCGCAGATTATAGCAAGCACGCCGGCGAGCGCGGGGAGCTACGCGTGGACGATACCCGCAGCGACACAGACTTCATCGCAATGCCTCATAAAAATCAGCGACGCCTCGATTCTTTCCATGAATGACCAGAGTGACGCTGTGTTCTCCATCGCTGCCGTGGTACCGACCGCAACCATCCGGGTAACCTCCCCCAACGGCGGCGAGACCTGGACAGTCGGAACGACGAAGAATGTTACCTGGACATCGAGCAGCGTAACGAATGTCAAGATCGAATACTCGACAAACAACGGCTCGACTTGGTTAACTATCATCGCTAGTACGACTGCATCGGCGGGGAGCTACGCTTGGCTTGTACCAGGCGTAACTTCAACTCAATGCCTTGTCAGGATAAGCGATGCGGCAAATGCTGCTGTAAATGATGTGAGCGACGGCGTTTTTGCAATTTCGCCTGCCGGGAAAATAACCGTTACCGCGCCCAACGGCGGTGAACGCTGGCCGGTGGGCATATCCCAGGCTATCACCTGGGATTATTCCGGCGTCACTTTTGTCAAGATAGAATATTCCACGGACGGCGGAGTGACGTGGACAGTTATAGTCCCCAGCCTTACCGCTTCGGATCAAACGTACTATTGGACTGTGTCCGCCGCTGTTTCGACTACGTGTAAAATTCGGATCAGCGATGTCTCCAATGCGGCGGTTTCGGATTACAGCGACATCGCATTCACCGTTTCTCCGGCTGTCTCGCTGAAACTCACATCGCCGGTCGGGGGAGAGTCCTGGATCGCCGGTTCCAGCCATGCGATAACCTGGGAGCAGAAAAACCTGGCCGCTCTTGGCATATTTTATTCTATAGATTCCGGAAATAACTGGATAGAGATAAAATCCGGCGTATCAGCCGCTGACGGTTCCTATACCTGGATTGTCCCGGATGTGTCCTCCACCACTTGCCATGTTGGGATTGTGGATCAGGATGGAAACATAGAGAGCACCTCCCCCTCCAGTTTCACCATAAAAGCTGCGCCCAAGCCATCCATTCAGGTGCTTTCCCCGGACGGCGGCGAGCAGTGGGCTGTCGGCTCCACGGTGGCAATCACCTGGCAGGCCCAGCAGACAGGCCCTCTTCTTCTCCAGTATTCGAATGACAGCGGCGCGCGCTGGGTGGACATCAAATCCGGGGTGAGCGCATCCGATCAGTCCTATACCTGGACGGTGCCCAATGATCCTTCCACGAAATGCCTGGTGAGGATCACCGATCCCGCAAGCTCGCTCACTGATATGAGTAATGGTTCATTTTCGATAGTGGCAGTGGTCACCTCATTTATAACCGTGCTTTCGCCCGCGCCGGGCGATAGATGGACGGTAGGGTCCACCAAGCAGATAACCTGGCAGTTCAAGGGAGTGAACGAGGTGAAGATCGAGCTTTCAACCGACGGCGGCGTTAGTTTTCCCCCCGGGCAGATGATCGCCGACAATCCACCCAATGCTGCAAGCGGAACTTTCAGTTGGATAGTAACAAATGTGAAATCCGACTCGTGTGTAATTAAAATTAGCGACCGTTCCAATTCGGCGATATATGACCGGAGCGATGGATTTTTCTCGATTATTCGGCCTGAGGTTACAATTCAGCATACGATTCCCCGGAATGTTGCCGCTGAGAATGATACAATCACCTTTGTCGCTCTGGTCACCGGAACTTCGGAGATAAGCCAGGTGCTGCTGTACTACGATGAAAACGGCCGTCGAAAGTTTGATAATAGCGTTCCCATGACCAAATCCGGCAGCGGCGGTCTCTATATTTTCACCCTGGGGAGCGGGAAATTTACCTCGCTGGGCATGGAATATTACATCACCGCACGTGATATAAACAATATCCGGGCAAATGCGCCGCCGGACACGGGTTTCTATAACATCAGCGCCAGGGTGGAGGGCATGGTATCGCCGTATGGAGTAAAAGGCGGCAATGTGCAGAACTCCTACAAGATGATCTCCATACCGCTCAATCTGGAAGAGACTTCCATCACCGGCCAGCTTGCGGGAACTCTGAATGGCGCCATGGGAACGGACTGGCGGCTTTTCCGCTACAATCCCCTGAAAGATGTACCGGAAGAGTATCCCAACATTGAAGGATTCAAACCGGGGATCGCTTTCTGGATGATTACACGGAACGATTTCAAACTCCAGCCCCCGAAGGGAACCACGGTCACCACCGCAGAGCCGTTCTCCATGACGCTGAAGCCGGGATGGAACGACATCGCCAATCCCTGGATGTTCGACATTTCCTGGGTGGATATGGAGAATCCTTCAAAGGCGAATCTCAGCAAGCCTTACACCTACGAGGGAGGCTGGTCGGATCCAACAAATGCGCCAAAGGTCTTCAACCCCTGGACCGGGTATGCGGTGAAAAATCTGGAAAATCGCAATGTGGTGATCCGGCTCAAGCCGAAACCGGCCGGTGTGCAGAAACCGGCGGCGAAAGAGAGCACCCTCCTCTGGGCGCTGACCCTTAAAACATCCGCGGCTCTCGCTGTCGACAACGCCAATCATCTCGGAGCCGGCAGTGACGCCTCAGCGGAGTGGGATATTCATGACCATGTTGAACCGCCCCCGGTCGGGGACTATGTTTCCCTCACCTTCCCGCACAGGAACTGGACACGGTATCCCTCCGACTATACTGTGGATATACGGCCCCCGGAAGAACAGCTTTCCTGGGATTTCGATGTGAGAACCAATATTTCCCGTGAGAAAGTGACGGTTTCCCTGGAAGGTATTGAACACCTCCCCGCAGGACTGAATCTGACCGTGACCGACCGTGATACCGGCGAAAAGGTGAATATTCAGGGCAGCACATTCGATTTCCTTTCCGGTATCGGCTTCACCGAGCGTCATTTCACCCTGACGGCTTATGATTCCGGTAATGCGGGCAGGGAAGATATCCAGAAAAAACCTGTGAGCTTTGTGACAGCAAATTCCTATCCCAATCCGTTCAATCCTTCCACAGTTATCAGGTATGAGCTGTCCGAGAGGGGGAAGGTGATGGTAACCGTTTTCAATGCAGTGGGCCAGAAAGTACGTGAATACAATCTGGGATACCGTGAGCGCGGGGTGCATGAGCTGGTGTTCGACGCCCGTGGATTGACATCGGGGCTGTATGTGTATCATATCGATGCCGGGTATGCCTCTGTGACCGAAAAAATGCTCTTCATGAAATGAGAAAAAGGAATGTATAGATCCTGAAACGAGTTCAGGATGACACGTGTCATGCCGAACTCGTTGCCGCTTCGCGGGAACGATGAACTCGTTTCGATATCTATTTTGAAAAGCAACGCAATAATATATGTCGTCATGATTAACAGGATTTGTAATCATGTAAATCTTGTAAATCCTGTCAAAAAATTATGCAACCACAGGGTAAACACATGAGAAAGTATATTTCAGCGGCGGTGCTGTTCTGTATGGCTTTCATTCTGGTTGCCGAAGCTTGGGCAGCCACCGGGCCTCATCTCAAGATCGGCGATGTTTTCCCGGGGTTTTTCCTCAAAGACCTGAATGGCAATCCCTTTTATCTCAGGGAACAGGTGGGGAACGCCCCGACCAGGAAGTATCAGGGAATTCTCTTCAGTTTTTGCGCCTATACCTGCAAGCCCTGCCGCAAGGAGATTCCCGAGCTGGAAAAACTTGGCGCGAAGTATCAAAAGCAGGGACTGGGGGTGATTCTTATCGATGTCGGCGATAATAACAAGGTGGCGCAGAGTCTTGCGGCCGAGTTGAAGACCTCCCTCCCGATGCTGGTGGACCGTTACGGTGTGGTGCTCGATCTGGTGGGACATCCGGGGCTCCCGCATACGGTGCTGATAGATGGCGCGGGAAAGGTTCGATACCTGAACACCTCTTTTTCGGAAGAGAAGGCAATCGAGATACTTACGGGGTTGGAAAATGAGATCAAGGCTGTGCTGGATGCTGCTTCCGGCGCTTCTTCTCGGTAGCATAACCGGCAAGGCAGCAGATGAAAAAACAGTACGGATACTGTTCACAAACAACTCCAACGGGAAACTGGTGGACTGCAACTGCCGTAACGACCCCTATGGCGGTCTGGCCGAACGGGTAAGTCTCGTCCGGGAATATCGGTCACGGTATCCCGATATGCTTCTCCTGGATTCGGGTGGCTACCTGGGACTTTCCGATGTTGATCGCAAAGGCCAGGTTATTTTCAAGCTTATGGAGATAATGGGGTATAACGCCTGGGGAGTGGGCGAGCAGGAGCTTTACCGGGGAATGTCACGCTTCCTCGCGCTCTCCGGGAGCTTCCGGGAAAGAATGGTAAGCGCCACCCTGATGAATCCCGGCGGTGAAAAACTGTTCTCTCCCTGGCGCATGTTTACCGTGGATTCGGTACGGATTGCGGTCATCGGGATTTCGGGGGCGGAAAGTTTCGCCTGGTTGCCGAAAGAGAGCCTGGATTTTGCTTACCGGCAGCCGGATTCCACACTGGCGGAGCTTCTCCCCATGCTGTGGAAGTCGAGCGATTACATCATAGTTCTTTCTCAGTTGGGGAGAAAACCCGATGAGGAACTGGCAAAGAGAATTCCGGGAATAGACCTCATCATCGGCGGACATTCCCAGACTCTTATAGAGGAGCCCATAGTCGTCTCGGGATGCCGGATAGTCCAGGCGGGGAAAAACGGCGGCCATGTTGGCGAAATCGTGTTGACTTTCGATAAAGCAAAAAAAGTTAAAGGCTTTGCCTATAAACTTCTTGAGGTTTCAAAAAAATATACGATACGGCCGGAAATAAAGCCTATAGTGGATTTTATTAAATAAATATATTAATCTTCTATTGTTAAGACATGGATGCTTGCAAGGTGATAGACCCTGAAACGGTTTTATCGTACCCGCGAAGCGGCAACAAGTTCAGGGTGACCGTTGTATTCGCTTGTCATGAAACGTGTCATGCCGAACTTGTTTCGGCATATGCCTGAAATGTGACCTATCGCACTGAAATGGAACGGGGAGCTTGCTTATGTTTAAAAAAATTGTATCGCTCTACCTGTCTTTCTTTCTCCTGGCAAGTGGGGTGACGCCTGCTTTTTCAGCCCCTGCCCCTGCAAAGGTTGAAAAGAAACGGTACACCATGGCGGTTTTGAACTTGGATGCGAAAGGGGTTTCGCAGGTGGAAGCGGAAGTGCTCTCGGAAAAACTGCGCTCACGCCTCAATCAATTGATCGAATCGCCGGACTATTCCGGTATGGAAGGACGGGATCAGTACATCCTGGTCGAACAGACCCAGATGGACAAGATTCTGAACCAGTTTAACATCCAGAACACCGGATGCGTTTCGGATTCCTGCGCCATAGAATTCGGGAAAATGCTCCAAGTGGACCGGATACTGATAGGAACTGTAGGCCTCGTGGGAAAAACCTATTCCGTATCGGCGCGGATTGTGGATGTGGAGAGCGCTAAAACCATAAAAACTGCGGATCGCCAGTACAGAGGTTCCATAGATGATGTTATGAATATTGTGATCACCGATCTGGGGAATGAACTGCTTCTCGGGAAAATGAAGAAGAAGTCGAATACAAAGTGGTATATACTGGCCGGTGTGGTGCTGGCCGGCGCCGGTGCGGCGCTGTCGGGAGGCGGTTCAAAAACCACGGGGGGCGAAACATCACTTCCTCTCCCGCCGTCCCGCCCATGATTTTTAATATTATTTGAGTATGTCGTGAATTCAGTAAAGGTGATTTCCCGAAAGGAGTTGATCCCCCCTACCCCCCTTATTAAGGGGGGAGAAAACACCTACTATCACAATATAAACGTTTCTTAAGATTTGACAGAATACCTCTCCCAGAATTCCCCCTTGCGAGGTCCCCGCTCGTACAAAGTACGAGTGGGGTGCAATAAGGGGGGATGCCGAAGGCAGGGGGGATATTGAATCCCTATAGAAGTAAATAATTCTTACGATTTACCGAAGGTTACAGACCTGATGACATACTGAGATATAATCAGAACAACGAAACTCACAGTTAACCTTAATTAAAGGAGAATTACATGCAAATGAACAGAAAGATCGCTTCTATCCTGGTTTTAGGGATAGCCGTTGCTTTCGGCCTGAGTGCGTGCGGGCCCAAAAATATCAGCAAAGGGGATGTCCCGGACTGGTATCTGAATCCGCCGCAGGCAAAGGACAAAATTTACGGCACCGGCGCATCCGAAAAATCTGCGTTTTTGGATTTGGCTACACAGTTGTCCGATGCCGCTGCCACTCAAAGTCTTATGGCTTCCATTCAGGTGAGCGTACAAAGCATGCTCCGAAACTATCTGCAGCAGAGCGGAACCCTGGATAATGTCCGGGCGCTGCAGTTTTCCGAGTCTGTGAGTAAAACGGTGGTGAGCAACACCCTGAGTGGTGTCATCATCACGAAACGCGAATCCCGCGAGGGACGGATGTTTTCCCTGGCCGAATTATCCAAGGATTCCATGAAAAACGCTCTTCTTTCCGCCGCCCGTGACGCCGCGGCCGAGTATTCCGAATTGAA
>JAUYCD010000187.1 GCA_030692375.1 Candidatus Latescibacter sp.
GCTGATCTTAAATGGAAGCACCGAATCAAGAACAGTCCCGTATTTACGCACAATGTCCATTGCCGCTTTGAGACTCGTTCCAGCCTCTTCAACAAATGTCTCAGGGCGTGTTGTGAACTCATCCGTTTCTTTCGACGCCATCCACACAAAACGCGGTGACAAGAGCTGATTCTGTTGAAGGCGATTTGCTTGGACTAAGTGAAATCGCATTACACCATCAGCCGTTGCCCAGCCGACGCAGGATCCAGTAGTCGACTGATTGCCGATGGTCCACCAAGGCTGGCGAAGATCAACTTTTGTCGGCAGTGCAGCAGGTGCAGCTAATGCACCGGATGTTAAGGCATCCTGAAACCTCCAGTCCCTCGCAGTATCACGCGACGGGACAAGGTTGCAGATTCTGTCAGAGAAGATCGCGGTGGTTGATGCAATTCGTTTCTTTGCCATGGTGTGCTCGCTTTCGTTGTGATCGAGTTACAGATACAAGCCGCCTAACGTTGAATTCACCGGCCTGCGCTGCTTTTAGCGCTGGTCCGGTGGAATAAATTGTTAGGGTTACCACTTTCTGAAGAAACTTTTTTGTATTTGCTCAGGTACCTTCACCTTGGACTCTGTTTCTGGCTTCTGCTTCGTCTCTTTTGGCTCAGGTACCTTCACCTTGGACTCTGTTTCTGGCTTCTGCTTCGTCTCATTTGGCTCAAGTGCCTTCATATCGGACTCTGGCAAAGGAATTGCCTTGTATTGATGCTCCGGCTGAAGAGGTTGGTATTCATTCGATGCCTGTTTTGTTGACACATTCGCGGCGATGTTCGTGGCACCGACCCCCATCGAAAAGATAATCAGTGAGTTCACGACCCAATAGATGCCGCGTTCCCAGACTTTCATTGTCGAGGCAGTGAACACTACCGCGCCAATCACAAAACTTAGTATGAGCGCTACATACCGAAAATGAAACTCGGGAAAGTTGTTGCACAGCGCATTCGTAATCAACATTATGAGGGCTCCAGCCGCACCTGGCGTCAACATGGACTTTGGATTAAAGAACTGATTCATGGTGCCTCCCCTTGATAAAGTGGTAAGTGCCTATGTCATGCCCCTAACAAGTAATTCTGTAGCCCTCTTTATAACGCTCAATTTAAAAAATTATTTCTATTTAATCGCAAGGAGAAATTAACTATTTTTACAAAAAAGCCTTCTGTATTATACCCTTAACCTGGTCTAGCCAGAACCAAAAGGGAACTCGTTATTATTCCTTATCTTGCTAACGCCTAACGTTAAATCCTGTGCTTCAAACACAGAATTACACTCGTAAGAGACTAATAAGGGCGATATAATGAAACCGTATATCATCCCTTACTTGGCATACACTTTTTTGATAAACGTATGTAAAAATATAGAAATAAAATAGCACGTTCCGCCTAAAAGTCAAGCTAATATTTACTATCTTATATTTTTAGTATTTTCTCCTCTCAATCAGAGAAACAAAAAGCATGTATCTCCCGGCTTTGCTTTGTAGTATATTGGATTTTTGATTTTTTCTTTGCGAACTTTGCGCGAGAAAATCTTTTATTCTGTCTCCTGGCTTCTGACTCCTGTATTCCTACTTTTTTTTGGAGGCTGCACATGGAATCAGTAAACACGTTTCTGGTTAATTTTTCCAACTTCCTCTGGGGATTTCCCCTTATCGTGCCCCTGATCGGCACCGGTCTCTATCTCACCCTGCGGCTCGGTTTCGTCCAGTTCATCCATCTCCCCCGGGCGCTGAAAATGATCTTTTTTCCCCCTAAGGATGAGAAGGGGCAAGGCGAGATCAGCCATTTCCAGGCGCTCATGACCGCGCTCGCCGCCACGGTTGGAACTGGCAACATCGCCGGGGTAGCTACCGCCATCGCCATGGGCGGGCCCGGCGCCATGTTCTGGATGTGGGTGACCGGACTTCTTGGTATGGCATCTAAATATTCCGAAGCGGTGCTCGCCCTTCATTACCGTGATGTCCACGCCGACGGCACAGTGGCTGGCGGCCCCATGTACTATATCGCCAAGGGAGTGAAAAGCAAAATGCTCGCGGTTGCGTTCGCGGTATTCACCGCTATCGCCGCGTTCGGGATAGGGAACATGGTGCAGTCCAATTCCACCGCCGAAGCCATCAACGGCGCTTTCGGGGTGCCCAACTGGATCACAGGAATAGTCATCACCATCCTGGCCGCCATGGTGCTCATCGGCGGGATCAAATCCATCGGCAGGGTTACCCAGGTGTTCGTTCCCGTCATGATCATTTTTTTCATGACCGGAGGATTCATCGCGGTCATCATGAACCTCTCCCTCCTGCCGTTCGCGGTGAAAACCATATTTGTCCATGCATTCACCGGCGAGGCGGTCTGGGGAGGAGTTGCAGGCCACGGGGTTCGCGAGGCCATGCGTTACGGTCTTGCGCGCGGGCTTTTCTCCAACGAGAGCGGCCTCGGCTCCGCGCCTATCGCCGCCGCCGCCGCCCGTACCGATCACCCGGTCACCCAGGCGCTCATCTCCATGACCCAGACATTCATCGACACCCTGGTTGTCTGCTCCATGACCGGAGTCATCATCGTCATGGCCGATGTGGCGGACGGCTCCCTGACCGGCGCCAAGCTCTCCGCAGCCTCGTTCAACCATCTCTTCGGTTCGAATATCGGGGGCGTCGTCTCTGCTGTCTCACTCGCCCTATTCGCCTATTCAACCGTGCTCGGCTGGTGCTATTACGGCGAGAAAGCCATCGAGTACCTCTTCGGGAGCGCGCACATGAAGACCTACCGTACCGTCTATGTCGGGTTCGTGTTCATCGGGTCGGTGGTCAAGCTCGAATCGGTATGGTGCTTCGCCGACATCATGAACGGATTCATGGCCCTGCCGAATCTCTTCGCACTGGTGTTCCTCGCAGGGACCATCAAGGCGCTGCAAAAGGATTATTTCGATCGGTTTCTCCCTGAAACCGAACGGGCAGTTAAAAAAGCGGAGCTATAAAATATTTTCAATGAAGGCTTTTGCAAAAGTCGCATTTTACGGAATAAAGAAGATTTTTTACTACAGCCCCCTTTCCCTCGGTCCCTTTCCCCCGATGGGGGCAAGGGAAGTCATTGCTCAACGGTAGTTGCCGCTTTGCGGGAACGATGAAGCCTTGTCCTGCCCCCTTCGGGGGAAGGATGTCCGAAGGACAGGAAGGGGGCTGCATCCATCATTTTGACTTTTGCAAAAAGCACAACGTAAAAATCGCTTCTCAGTTGAGCCTTTTTCAAAAGCTGATATTAGTGGGATAGTACTCATTTCTTTTCATCTCCCCCTTTACTTTCCCCCATATTATCCTATATTTACTCTTAATCTTCCCTCATTCGTTCAATACAGCCACCTTCACCCGGGAGGTTCCCATGCTGAGAAAACTTCTTTTTGTTCCCGCGCTCTTTCTCCTTCTGGTCACAGTGAACTGCGGAAGGCCGTCTTTACGGCTGGTCGAGAACCCGATCATCCGGGACATCGGGATTCCGGTGCAGTCGGTCAACTGGGTGCGCCTGCACGACGGGCGGGACGGCGCGGGAAAACCGGCTGTCTACGCAACCATGGGACAGACCGCCGACAACCTGTTCGTCCTGCGGATCAATCCGGAAACCGGAGAGCTCAAGCAGTATCTCTCCAGGGTTCCTGAATCCAATTACCCGACCGCGACCCTGATGAGCCGGAGCGGAAAGCTTTATGTCGGGGCGGCCTATGCGGGACATCTCCTCTGCTATGACCCGGCGAACGACACGTTCGAGGCTCTAGGCGCTATCAACCCCGGCAAGGCCAGTTTCCCCTGCGCCATCGAAGAGGACGCGGAGGGCCGTCTCTGGATCGGGAGTTACGGGACCGCTGACCTGACCAGCTACGAACCCAGGACAGGGGTATTCACCCGCTACGGCCGTATGGATGAAGTGGACATGTACAATTATCCCATGGTCAATTCCGACGGCACGATCTGCAACCGTATCATGATGACCCAGCCGCACCTTGTGGTGCTCGACCCTAAAACCGGCGAGAAGAAGACAGTTGGGCCGGTAGCGACCAAGGGCAAGGAATCGTTCGATCTCGTCCGGGGAGCGGACAACACGGTCTATATCCGTTCGAGTATGGGGAATTTCCGGATTCAGGGATTCACCGCTGTCCCGGTGGAGAAAATCCCGGAAAAACCGGCGGCCTCCCCAACCGCTTCATACAGATCCACATTCACCGATGCCGACCAGCAGCTTTACCGGAAGCTCTCGGTGAAGAAACCGGACGGAAGCACCCAAACTTTCACCCTGGATTATAAAGCCGCCGGCACGGAGATATTCGTTCTCCATACCGGGCCGGACGGCTGCCTCTACGGTTCAAGCATTCTGCCGCTCCACCTGTTCCGCTACGATCCCCGTTCCGGGAGCCTGGCCGATATGGGCAAATGCTCCGCCGCTTCCGGGGAGGCGTACTCGATGGCCAATTTCCGGGGGAGCATATATATCTCCTCCTATCCTGGGGCCATGGTTTCGGTCTATGACCCGAAAAAGCCATACCATTATGGGAAGGGCCCCGCTGATAATCCCCGCGAGCTTGGCCGTATCGACGACATCTCCTACCGTCCACGCTCGACTGTGACCGGGCCGCTCGGAAGGGTCTGGCTGGCGTCGCTCCCGGACTACGGCCGCTGGGGAGGCCCCCTGTCCTGGTATGAACCTTCGACCGGAGAAAAACATGCCTACTACCGTATTTTCGGTGATGGGAGCTGCTATACCCTGGCGCCTCTGGAAAAGCTAGGGCTTATGGCGGTCGGCACAACCATTCAGGCTGGATCGGGTACCACGCCGAAAGTGAAGCAGGCGCAGCTTTTCCTTTGGGATTACAAGGCAGAAAAGAAAGTATGGGAGGGCGCCCCGGACCGGCCGGTGAATACTTTCAACGCGCTCCTCGCGGGTCCGGACGGCCGTCTCTACGGCACTATCACCGGAGGCGGAAATCCGGAATTGTTCGTTTTCGATCCCCTGTCACGCACCTTTACCGACCGCAAGCCTCTTCCGGAGGGCGGCCCGCTGGATAACGGCCTGCAGGTTGGCCCGGACGGCTTCCTGTACGGATTCACTTCCTCCTGCTTCTATCGTATTGATATGCAAACGCTTGAAATACGGAAAATTGTTCATAAAGAAAATGAATTCAACATTCCCGGTCCCATCATCGGGAAAGATGTTTACTATGCCCGTAACCATGTGCTGAGGGCGATGAAAGTATTTAGATAGTTTATAGTAGGTCGAAGCTTACGGGAAGGGAAGGTGCTTTATGCAAGATAGTAACCATGCTCGTCTCATATGATGATCATACCTGTTAAAGTATTGGATATACACCCTTTTCTTTTTATATTACAAGAATTATCCGGTTATGTCATTTGGTAAGCATTTTTGAAAATATTGCCCTGTAATTGCAATTAAGATCCTGAAACGAGTTCAGGATGACACGTGTCATGCCGAACTTGTTTCGGCATCTATAGATACGTTCACGAACCTTATCTAATGCCATAACCGAAAAAAACTATTGGAATTCCTTGATATTCAATATCCGCGCTTGCCTTGGTGGGTCTGGAAATGGTTAAAAAATGGAAAGTCAGACGGATCGGCCTCTGGTCTGCCATGAAGATCGGCGGATCCATCTCCTGCGTTTTCGGATTTGCCGCCGGTGTATTTCTGGGGCTTGTGTTTGCATTCTTTTCGTCTCTTATTGCCATGATGCTTTCAGAACACAACCCGGCTTACGGGTTCGGGGGGCTGATCATCTTTCCGGTGATATGTACTTTGTTCTTTGGTTTCATGGGCATTATCCTTTCCCTGGTTTTTGCCCTTTTTTATAATCTCTCCGCCGCCCTGTTCGGCGGAATCGAGCTTGAAATGGAAGCTGAGCGGGTGAATTACCATCCGGAAGAATACTCTTCTAAATTGCACGAAGCTATCTGATTCTCCTTTATTTCCGCGCTGAATTTGATAATTGACAGGGTTGGTAACAGGATATAGATGCCGAAACGCTTTCATCGTTCCCGCGAAGCGGCAACAAGTTCGGCATGACACGTGTAATCCCGAACTCGTTTCAGGATATGATGACGCCATAACAGCGTAGTATTTCCAAGAAATACTCACCAGATGAGCTAATTGCAAAAGTCGTGATTGTTGGAAGCAGTCCCCTTTCTGTCCTTCGGACATCCTTCCCCCAGAGGGGGCAGGAAGCGACTGTGGGACAATGACTTCCCTTGCCCCCTTCAGGGGGAAAGGGATAGAGGGATAGGGGGCTGTAGTTAACAACTTGCCTTCTTTTTTACATATAAACGACTTTTGCAATTGGCTCAGATGACAATCTCGAAAAAATAAAAGGAAACAGAATGAATACTTCCAACGTTGACCATGACCGCATCCCTAAAAAAAACGCGGTGAAGTCCTTTCCGGAGGACAAAACTGTTCCAGCACCCACTAATTTTATCCGGGAAATTATCAATGAAGACCTGCGAATCAATAAAAACAACGGCAGGGTTCATACCCGGTTTCCCCCGGAACCTAACGGCTATCTGCATATCGGGCATGCCAAATCCATCTGCCTGAATTTCGGCCTCGCCCTCGAGTACAACGGCGAATGCAACCTCCGGTTCGATGATACCAATCCGAGCAAAGAAGACATCGAATATGTGGAATCGATCATTAACGATGTAAAATGGCTGGGATTCGACTGGGACGACCGGCTCTTTTATGCCTCCGATTATTTTGAAAAGCTCTATCAGTTTGCAGTTGAGCTAATTAAAATGGAGAAAGCCTATGTATGCAGCCTGAGCGCCCATCAAATCCGTGAGTATCGCGGCACACTGACCGAGCCGGGCAAAGAAAGCCCTTACCGTAACCGTTCGATAGAAGAGAACCTTGACCTTTTCTCGCGCATGCGGGCGGGGGAATTCAAGAACGGCGCCCATGTGCTGCGGGCAAAGATCGACATGGCCTCCCCCAATTTGAACATGAGGGATCCGGTCATCTACCGCATCATCCACGCCGAGCATCACCGTACCGGCAATGCGTGGTGCATCTATCCGATGTATGATTTCACCCACTGCCTGTCCGATTCCCTGGAGGGGATTACTCATTCCATCTGCACTCTGGAGTTTGAGGACCACCGTCCCCTGTACGACTGGTGTCTGGATGAATTGAAAGTGCCCTGCCATCCGCAGCAGATAGAATTCGCCCGTCTCAATCTGACCTATACGGTGATGAGCAAGCGAAAACTCCTCGAGCTGGTACAGGAAAGATATGTCTCAGGATGGAATGATCCCAGGATGCCCACCCTTTCGGGTATGCGTCGCCGTGGATACACTCCGGAAGCGATTCGTAATTTCGCTGAACGGATCGGTGTGGCGAAAAGGGACAGCATGGTCGATGTGGCGCTCCTGGAGTACCATATCCGTGAGGATTTGAACAAACGCTCGCCGCGGGTCATGGCTGTGCTGCGTCCGCTCAAGGTGGTCATCGAAAACTATCCCGAAGGCATGGCGGAGGAGTTGGATGCGGTGAACAACCCGGAAGACCCCGGCATGGGAACCCGTAAAGTCCCCTTCTCCCGGGAACTCTATATCGAACGCGATGATTTCATGGAGAATCCTCCTGGCAAATTCTACCGTCTTGCCCCCGGTCGCGAGGTGAGGCTGCGCTATGCCTATTTTATCAAATGCGTTGGTGTGGTAAAGGATGAGAAAACCGGCGAGGTGATCGAGCTTCGCTGTACCTACGATCCGGCGACGCGCGGCGGCGACGCCCCGGACGGCCGCAAAGTGAAATCGACCCTGCACTGGGTCTCCGCCCCCCACGCAATTCCGGCTGAAGTTCGCCTGTACGACCGCCTGCTTTCAGTGGAAAACCCCTACGGGCAGGAAGGCGATTTCAAAAACTTCCTGAATCCACATTCCCTGGAAGTTCTTACCGGCTGCCGTCTGGAACCGAGCCTTGACTGCGCGGCGCCAGGATGCCGCTACCAGTTTGAACGGATAGGGTATTTCTGCGTGGATTCAGTTGATTCCACTCCGGAGCGCCTGGTATTCAACCGGACAGTGACATTGAAGGATGAGTGGGAGAGAATAAAGAAAAGGGGAAAAGAATTGTAGGGTGGATGTATAAAGAGAAAAAACACATTGAAAGATAGAGCTAATTGCATAAGTAGATATTTGAAGCAGCCCCCTATCTGTCCTTCGGACATCCTTCCCCCGGAGGGGGCAGGAAGTGACTATGGAATAACGACTTCCCTTGCCCCATTCGGGGGAAAGGGACAGAGGGATAGGGGGCTGTAGTTTAAAAAAGTACTTTTTCTTATTTTGTATAAAACGACTTTTGCAAAAGCCTCAACTTTTAAAAATTATTTCTGCTTGCCTTCACTTCTCTTTTCTTTCCGGTAAACCATACCCTGAAAAGCTGCTACGATTTTACCTTTGTCATCGGATATATGAATAGTGTAACTTGCCAGTTTTGCACTGCGGGAAAGCTCTTTCGCCTCTGCGGTCAAAACGCCTTCAGAGGTTGCTTTGAAATAGGAAATATCCGCATGGATCGCCACTGCCGCAACTCCGTAAGAATTGGAGGCAACGGCAAAAACGACATCTGCCAGACCGAACAGCACACCGCCATGGACTATAGCATGACTGTTCAAATGATGCGGTCTTATCTCCAGTCTGGCCTTTGCCCTCCCCTCGGAAGCTTCCAGCAACTCGACGCCAAGATATCGGGCAAATACATCAGTTTCAAAGAATGTAACAAGATTTTCCATTGATACCTCCCGAATAACGGTTACGATGAATATGGTGACATCTCGCCAATTTTCATGAATTAGATAGTATGTATCTGGCAATCCCCCAGATTTTTGAATCAATATTTTGTAACTCTTTATGATGCTTATCTTTCCACGAAAATACATTCTTGAAAATATTCTCGGGTTCAAGTCCTCATGAAGGACAAATCCCCCCTGTCCTTCGGACATCCCCCCTTATTATGGGGGGAATCATGTTGGCAGGCAGCCTAAACCCCCTTAATAAGGGGGTCGCCGCTTTATGCGGCGGGGGGATTTTATCTAAAGAGCAGATAAGTGATATGGTATTTCTGTCGCCGAATAAAAAATGGGGGATGGCCAGAGTATGTATCTGGTTGACATTATGAGAGCAAACATGTATTATTTGAGCTATGCTGCGTTCAAATATACACTGTGAATAAGCAGCGATGTTCGAAAATTCTCGCACAGTTAAAAAGGGCAGTTTTGGAAAAACTTTTTATCCCGGAAACCCCATCATATCATGGCAAAACAAATAAAAAAAACCAGGAAAAATCCTGTTGAACCCCCCCCCTCCGGTCCCATCGTTTTGAATACCGCATCTCAGTATGCGCTCCTGATTGTTCTCATGGGTGTTTTTATCTATTTCTGCATCCAAAACGCATTTATCCAGGATGATACCTATATCACGCTCAGATATGTAAAGAACTTTATATCGGGCCACGGCCTTGTATTCAACCCAGGCGAACGGGTGGAGGGATACACCTGTTTTCTCTGGGTTATGATTCTGAGCGCGGCTGCAGTTCTCGGTCTAAATACGGAGAATGTCTCTCAGTACCTCAGCGTCTTCTTCGGTGTGCTCACCCTTGCCGTGACATTCGCTCTTTACCGGATTATTTCCGCGCCGCCGCCCAGCGCCATGATGGAGAAACGAGCTGAGCGGTGGAATTCCTGGTTTGCGCTTATACCGGTACTGTTTCTGGTTTCCGTCGGGGCGTTCAGTTTCTGGTCGGTGAGCGGCATGGAATCTTCCCTCTTCGTATTTCTGGTTGTCACCGGTCTCTTTTTTCATCTTAAACAGCCGCGACGGACAAGACCATCGTATCCGTTTGTCATCTCAATGATTTTTGCTACATTCACCCGGCCTGAAGGCGCTCTTTTTTTTGCTGTTATCATGCTTCATGCTCTCTTCTCAACTTTTCGACCAAATGACTCCCATCAGCGGAAATCCATCCTTCGGGTCTTTTTTACTGAAATCGCGCTTTTCGCAGTTCCTTATATTGCGTTCACACTGTTCAGGATCTTCTATTACGGCCACCTGTTTCCGAATACATTCTATGCAAAAACCGGATTGTCCTCGGTCTATCTTACCGCAGGGATAACATACTTTGTTCAGTTCGTCAAAGCATATCTCCTCTACGGGTTCGCTCTGGCCGCACCCCTGTTTCTTTTGACAGTCCGGGAAAGGCGCTTTGAAACGAGCCTGTTTTTCTCACTCATCCTTGTATATTGTATTTATGTCGTTTCGGTGGGGGGCGATGTCCTCTCTCTGCATCGGTTTTTCCTGCCGGTTCTTCCGCTGATTTTTATCCTATGGGCGAGATTTTTACACGAGGTATTTATCATTTTTTCCCACAGGAGGGAGAGCCTCCGCCTTGCCCTCTTCGCAGCAACCTGGGCGGCGGTATTCGCTTTCGCCGGGTACATGTATTTCGGTGAAAGGGCGATAATCGCGCAGGTGCGGACTTCTGAGACCGGGCTCGTCAGTAAAATGAAAATAAAAGCGGCCTGGCTGAAAGACCGTCAGGCTGAACGCAGCGGGAAACTCTGCGTCGCAGCCACGACTGTAGGCGCTCTGGGATATTTCTCCGGTGTAACGGTCATCGACATGCTCGGCCTTACCGACGAGCAGATTGCCCATCATCCGCAGCCCATACCGGAAATCTCCGCCGATGCCTCCGTTACCTGGAAAGAAAAGAAATACAACGCAGCATATGTGCTTTCCCGGAAACCGGACTACATCATCTTCTCTACCGACCTGAAACCGAGCGCTTACGCGGAACGAGCGTTGTTCCTGCAGCCTGATTTCCTCTTCTTATATTATCCGCAGCATATCATATTACACAAGCTAAAGTCGAGCCAGGTTTTTTATACACGTAAAAATCCCGAACAAGTATCCCGAACAAGAAAATTTCCTCCCAATCCAGGATTTTCTGCTGAATTTGTGGGTAAATATAGCCGGGCTCTCACACTCATATCACAACACGAATGGAAAAAAGCGACCATCTCTATCGACAATCTTCAGACCATCGCCCAGGACATAATCAAAACCGCCCCGGTGGAATTTGGCGAGGGATATCGCATCCTGGGAGATGTCTGCCGATACAAAAATGATCTGAACGCCGCCGTAACAAATTACCTCGCGGCAACCGAGCGTGATGAATTCAACTTTGAATCCCATTTTCAGCTCTACCGTATCTATAAGAGCAGAAACGAGTTAACTGACTCGGCAATCCACCTTGAAAAAATCCTCAAAAGCTCGCCGTACGGCCTGATATTCGGAAAACCGTTCCATCTCGGCGTCTCTTTTCTCCAGGTGAAAATGTACGACGATGCCATTCATGAGCTGAAAGCTGCGGCCGGAAGCGAGCAGAACACCGATGATCTCTCGGAAATCCGTCTGAATCTAGGGTCGGCCTATTTTGCGAAATCCATGCTCACCGAAGCGGTTTTGGAATGCACCGAGGCGCTCCGATTGAAACCGGGCTATGCCGCTGCACATTTCGGACTTGGCCAATGCTATGAAAAACAGGGGAAACCTGTTGAGGCTCAGGCGGAATACCGCGAATACATGAGGCTCTCGGGGGTGAAATAACACACACCCCGCCAATATAGATGCAATTACCGCTATTCCCTCACCTCATCCCCGTTGCCCCCTTCACATAATACACTGAGTAATACGTATCCTTGACCAGCCCCGGATAGCCCAGGAAGTAAGGCTGTTCCGGAATGTCCTGGTAGGAGAAGTCACGGCTCACCTTCCAGAGTTTTCTCTGCTCAGGGGTGAGGTGGCAGTAGAGCACATGAACAGCCAGGTTGCCTTTCTTGTCGAAGCAGAGGCCCTGGACGCCGCCGCCACGGATGAAGTCGCCGCCGAGGGCGCAGGTGCCGAGATAAGATTTCACGCGGGTTGTGGGGTTCCAGGCGAAGAGGGACATGGGAACGGGGCCGACTCCGTTGTTGTAGAGGCAGGCCCAGTAGATGCGGCCATCCGGGCCGGTCTCGATTGCATAGGGGTATCCGCCGAATGTTTCGCCGTCTACCGACCAGGAGCAGAGCGGGCGGACATGGAGCTTGCCGTCCGTGGCGGGAATCATGTCCATCTCCCAGAGCTTGCCGTCCGAGTGGCCGTAGAGCTTGTTCGAGCCGGTCGCGCCGCTCGTGAGTGTGTAGGAATGGCTGTATTTAAGGCCGCCTTCCGCCGCGATTTCATAGTCATGGAGCTTGAATTCCTGGGGGTCCCAGACTATCATGAAGCTCTTCCCGGAGGGAGTGACTTCGCCCTTGTGGTATACCCGGCCTGTGGAAAGCTCCATTGCCATGTAGCGGCTGGAGGCGAGGCCGCCCCAGGGGCCGGCGTTCCAGATGCGCCCGGTTTTCAGGTTGTACACCAGGAAGTGTCCCGAAGGCTCGGTCATGCCGTAGAGGAAACCGCGGTCAGTGTCCGCGCAGAACCCCACTGTGCCTTCCTGTTTGTAGCCGGGGCCAAGGTCTTCGGTATGGCCGGTTTTCGGATCATAGCAGAAGAAATGACAGGGGAACTGGCCCCCCTTTATCCCGTAAGGCGACTCGCCCATATCGGAGCGGATGTCGAAATGGAACTCGTATCCCTGCTTCATTGCGCCGTACATCTTGCCGTCCTTGCCGAGACGGAGCTTGGTGTGGATTTTGCCGAGGATGCCCTGTCCGCGGCCATACAGGTGGGAAAGCTCGTCGGAGCGGAATAGGAGCCGCCACAGGGCGGTTTTGGGGTCGAGCTGCATTAAGGGGGAGAACTTGCCGTAATAGGCCCCGCCCACATAGACCCGGCCCGCATCGTCAGCCTGGATGGCCGTGTAGCCGGAGCCGCCGTGCATGGCGGACGGTATGGGGAAGACTTCCACCTGGAGCTTCTTGTGCCCGGCGAACAGGTCCCCGGCGGGGAAGTTCTGACGGGAACTTTCAATAATCCGGGGATCGGCCTCCACTATGACGCCGCTCTTTTCCCATTCTTTGGCAGTTCCCGGGGTGAGCACCCAGAGATTGGCAATTCGCTCCGTCTCCGCCATGACCAGGGCGCCTCTTTCGGTTGCTACAAGGTCGGCCATGGGTTTCAGGTTGAACATTTTCACCGCCGGGTAATCCACCTCGAATGTTCCCCTCGCCGGGTCGTAACACCAGAACCTGCTGATGCCCTGGTCCTCGCCCCCGCTGATACCGTAGAGACGGCCGTCCAGAGGGGAGAACGCCAGCCCGCGCACCTGGATGGAGCTAATGGGTTTTCCCAGGTTTTCGATATCGTTTGTAGCCGGATCCAAACGGACGATGTAGCCGTCCGATGTACCCATATAGAGCCTGCCGTCATGCTCGACAATCACATCGAGGGAGTTCCAGTGCTGACGGCCCGGGACGGAGGGAATCCAGCCCACCGCTTTGAACCGGTCCTGCGGCTTGGCAACTTTGGGATCATAGCGGATTATCTGGCCGTTCCAGCCGGAAGTGTAGAGGACGCCGTCCGGCATGACATGCATGGCTTTGGCGATGAGCTTGTTGTTGAATTCCACTTCGCCGGGGGTGAAATCGGTCAGGTCTTTCACCACCTCCGCCACTCCCACCATGTGATTGGAAACGGAGGATGCAGTCGTGCCGAAAGTGACCGTTTCCGTTTTCCCGGTGCGGATGTTATAGATGAAAAATCTCCCGGCGGGCGTGGTGAGGCCGTATATCAGTTGACGTTTGCTGTCGATGGCCATAGTATATATGCCCTGGCCTTCCACCGGGATTCCCAGGTCTTCCAGTTTCGGGCCGGCGCCGCCGATGCCGCTTATACGGTAGAGGCGGCCGGTGTTCCAGCTTTTCTCGATCGGATAGAGATTTGCATCCTCCAACTCGTATTTTCCGCCGCTTTTACGGGCGAGCCACCATATCTGCTCCTTCGTGAGCATTGTCCCGGCGTACAGGACATCGCCGTCCAGGACAAACCCCTTCAGCACCGTATTGTGTCCGGGGATATCGGCCAGCACGGTGACCTTCCTTGCCTGGGGGTCGAATCGGAAAATATGGCATCTGTCGCCGGAGGTGGCGCCGTACACGAGATCGCCCGATGCGATGAGCGCCTCGGTGGAGCGCTCGTCCGAGGGAATGCCCTGGTCGCGCAGATTGACCGTATCGAGCTGGTTGTAGAGGAGTGTTTTTGTCCAAACTGAGGGCGCAGAATAAAGACAGAGAATGATGATAAAAAGGAAAGGAAAATTGACAGGATTTACAAGATTTAACAAGATTTTACCGAATCGTTTCATGGGTGGTTCCTTTCTTTAAGGCAGCCCCGGGGTGCCCCAACTTTTTTTCATGAATAAGCAGGGAGTCCATTCGGCATGACATGGGTGAATAGATGCCGAAACAAGTTCGGCAAGTATATAAAATAGTATTTCGTGAAAGTAAAATCCTGTAAAATCTTGTAAATCCTGTCCAAATTGCTTTTTTCTTTTTCTCTTTCTTTGCGTCACTGCGTCTCTGCGAGAAACAGTTTAATTGTTCCCGCGAAGCGGCAATATTCTTTCATCCTTGTTTCGAATCCATACTTTTTTCAACTTTTCTCTTGCGCTTTTTCCCCCATATATAGTATTATTGTTGGTAGCCTGACACAATATGTTTGATTTAACAAGATCCTGAAACGAGTTCAGGATGACAACTGTCATGCCGAACTTGTTGCCGCTTCGCGGGAACGATGAAACCGTTTCGGCATCTATTCATAAGAGAGACTGTTTATGAAACTCTCCCGCCTTGAAATCTATGGGTTCAAGTCGTTCGCCAAGAAGCTCGATCTCAGCCTCACCGGGGGCACGACCGCGGTGGTGGGGCCGAACGGCTGCGGCAAAACCAACGTGGTGGATGCCATACGGTGGGTTTTGGGCGAACAGCGGCCCACCCTGATACGGCTCGAGCGGATGGAGGATGTGATCTTCAAAGGCTCGACCAACCGTAAGCCGCTCGGCATGGCGGAGGTCTCGCTCACCATTGAAAACGAATCGGGCCGTCTCCCCCTTGCCATGCCGGAAGTGACCGTTACCCGTCGGCTCTTCCGCTCCGGCGAATCGGAATACCTCATCAACAAAAAGATCTGCCGCCTGGCCGATATCAGCGATATGTTCATGGATACCGGCATGGGCACCGACTCATACAGCCTGTTCGAGCTCGGCATGATCAATTCCATCCTCTCGGACAAGACAGAGGACCGCCGCCACATCTTCGAGGAGGCCGCCGGGGTCACCAAGTACAAGGCGCGGCGGAGAACCGCGCTGAACCGTATGGCGAGCATCGAGGATGATCTCAACCGTGTGGGCGACATCATCGCCGAGCTTGAGCGTCGTGTGGAATCGCTCAAACGTCAGGCCCAGAAAGCGGCGCGCTACCGAAGCCTGAAGAGCGAGATCAAGGCCCGGATGATTTCAGGAGCTTCCCGTGAGATCGGCAGATTGAAGAAAAAGAGCGAGTCGGCTGAACAGGGACTCACCGCTGTGCTTTCCGCCGCGGAAGAGTTGAGGGGAAAAATTTCCGCCCTGACAGACTCAAGCGATATGCTCTCTTTAGACATTCTTGGAGCGGAAAAGGAACTTGCCGAAATAAACGTGCGCTATGATTCGTTCCGCAATACCATCGCTGAAAAGGAAAAAGAACTGGCCCGTCTGGATTCACGGCTGGAATATCTTGAAGAAGCCATTTCAAAAGCACGGGAAACGGCGGGAAACAATACCTCCGCCCTGGCCGGACTCGCAGAGAGCCACGGCCGATGCGCGGAAGAGCTGCATACGGTTGAAGAACGTTTGGTGGAAGTGGAGATTCAGTCAGGGACGCTGAGGGAGAAATTCCGGGAGTTTGAGCGGAAGGTTGCCGAAAGGACTGTCGCTCACCAGAACAGTGAAAGCGAATATCGCCGAATCGAGCGCGAGCTTTCCGCCTGCGGCTCCGCTGCTGATACGGTGCGGGTGAAGCGAGAGAGCGGGGAGGCTCGCCTCACGGAGATATCCCGGCGGAGCAGCGAGCTGGAAAAAGCTAGAGCGGAGGCGGCAGAGGAATGCGCCAGACTCGCTGAAGAACGTTGTTGTTATGCTTCACGGGAAAGGGAATTCACCGGTGTAATTTCTGAACTCAACTGTGCTCTCACTGATAAAAACCGTGCGATGGAAGCCCTGGACAAGCAGGCGCGTCAGGCTCGGGATATCCAGTCTTCCCTCCGGGCCGAACGGGATTTCCTTGCCGAGGTGATACGTACCGGCGAAGGATATTCCGGCGGAGTGAAAAGCGCCATGAATGCCGAAAACCTGAAAGGAAGGATCAGCGGTGTGCTGGCCGACCTGGTCTCAGCCGACGAGCGGTATGAGCGCGCCGTTGAATCCGCTCTTTTGGACCGCCTTCAGAGTATTGTAGTGGACAATCCTGATACCGCCCTGGAAGGCATCGGTTATCTCTCGACCAATCTCTGCGGAAGAGCTGCATTTCTGGCTATTGACGATGCCGAGCCGGAGCAGGAGATTCCGCTTCCCCACGACAGCGGATTACTCGGACCCGCAGCGCAGTTTGTCCGGGTGGATGAACGGTACCGGCCGGTCATACGGCGCCTGCTGCGGGGGGTGTACATTGTGGATTCGCTTGAAACAGCGTACTGGATGCATACCTGGAGCCGCGAGGGGAGATTTGTCACCCTGGACGGCGACATGGTCGGCTCGCAGGGGGATTATCACTGCGGCGGCATCAGCAAAGACGGACAAAGCGCCGCCATCGGACGGCGAGAGAAGCTGGAAAAGCTCACCGCCGCGCTGGAACAGGCTTCCGGCGATGCAAGCGATCTTGAGAAAAAGCGCGCCGCACTGACGGAGGATTACGAGTTCCTCCACACTTCTCTGAGAGACAAGGAGAGGGACCTGAATGAAGTGCGCAGGGAACTGGCCGGGATAACCGCACATGAATCGCGGGCCGCAGCAAAAAAAGAAGCTTCATCCGAAACGCTAGCCGCGCTGGGCAAAGAGGCTGCCGGCATTGAAGATACGTTTGAAAATTATGATGCTGAACTCGTCTCGCTCGAACAGAAAGCCGAACGTTTACAGGAGCAGTTCCGGGAGGCTGGCGACCGAGTTGGGAGCTCATCCGCCGATATCTCCGCTCTCCGTGAGGAACTGGAACATCACCGCGCCGGGGTCAATGAATGCGATGTCGAGCGGGCCGCTCTCACCGAAAAAAAGGCTGCGCTTTCCCGTGAGATACATACCATCGTTGAACGCCGGGAAACTCTTGCCCAGGCCGGATGCCGTATCCTGCATGAGATCGAAGACGCCGAAAACGAATCCCTCCAGGCCGGTATGAAAAAAAGTGAACTCTTTGCCGGACTCGAATCTCTCGATACAGGGTATACCAGCCTGCGCAGCCTTAAAGAGGAGAAGGAACGGGATTATAATGAGTTTCGCGCACGGAGAAGCGAATCGGAGCGGCAGCTTCAGAATCTTCGCCGCGACCAGGCGGATCTAGGGAAAGGAGAATCTTCACTTACCCTCGAGCGCGAAGAGGCCGCTTTGCAAATCAAATCCATTATCGAGCGGCTCTCCGATGAATATTTCATCACTGCCCGGGATATTCCGGAGCCTGTGCATGATCCGGATTACGACCCGGAACAGGAAAGATTCCTCCTTGAAGACCTGAAACGAAAAATCCAGGCGCTCGGCGATGTCAACATGGCCGCCGAAGCGGATTATCAGGAGGAAAAAAGTCGATTGGATTTCCTCACCCGCGAGCGGGATGACCTTGTGGAAGCCCGCCGCGCCCTGCATGAAACCATCCAGAAAATCAACAATATCGCCCGTGAGCGATTCAAAGAAACCTTTGAGCGCATCCGCATGAATTTCGGAAAAACCTTCGCCGATTTCTTCGAGGGCGGGGTCTGCGACCTGGCTCTCGATGAGAACGCGGACCCGCTCGAAGCCGATATCCTCATCACCGCCCGTCCCCCCGGCAAGAACGTCCGCTCCATCAGCCTGCTTTCGAGCGGGGAGCGCGCCCTTACCGCCATCAGCCTCCTCTTTGCCATCTACCTGGTCAAACCCAGCCCGTTCTGCATTCTCGACGAGGTTGACGCCCCGCTCGACGACGCCAACATCGACCGGTTCCTGCGTGTCATCCGCGAGTTCTCCCGCGAGACCCAGTTCATCATGGTAACCCACAACAAGAAGACCATGGCCGCCGCCGACAACCTCTACGGCATCACCATGGCGGAGCCGGGACTCTCAACTCTGGTCAGCGTCCGGCTGTCGCAGATTGACGGGGAAGAGAAGGAGCAGCGGGGGGAAAGAGAATTTCTGGAAGAGATGCAAAACCCTCTGTAAGGTTCAAGAAGAATTACTTGACAATTGTTCCACTTTTTCCTTATATATAGTAATAATAGGAATGGGCAAATCTTTTTCGGAATGATAATGTTACCATCCGATGTCGTTGGTTTCCATTATCATATGCAATAATTCAAACCATGAATGTATCAAATCCGGGAAGGAAAATGGCGCGAACCTGCTCGCTCGCTCGACACCCATTGCGTTTTCAGTTTCGGGAAAATACTGGGTCAACAACCACGCTCACGTTTTTAAGTTCGAGAATCCGGCCACACAGAAGTTCGTGGAGGTTTATCTCAACTCCATTTCCATCGAGGAGTTTGTCACGGGTGCGGCACAACCGAAGCTCAACCAACAAGCGTTGAACAGCATTCCAATTCCAATCCCTGACGATGTCGCCAAGCAATGGGCCATTGTCGCCGAGATCGAAGTCGAGCAGGCGCTGGTCGCCTCCAACCGCGAACTGATCGCGCGCTTCGAGAAGAAGATCCATGCCACCCTAGCCTGCGTCTGGGGTGAGGAGAAGCAAGTAGCGACGGAGAACTGAATGATGAATCTGCAACAAGCCTATTACGAACTCCGCTTCGTCGACGCTTTCCGAAGCGCCAAAGGCGATGCATTTCAAACCTTCTTCGAGAAGCTGATGGGCTTGGCATACAAAGCCGACTTCATGCCATGCCGACCGTGGGGCAACCAAGGCGACCGAAAAAACGACGGCTTCCTCAAATCGGAGCGGCGTTTGTTCCAAGTTTACGCCCCCAACGAAATGGAGGCGGCCAAGGCCATCGCGAAAATCAACGAGGACTTCGATGGTGCAAAGGCCTACTGGGGTCAGTATTTCGACAAATGGGTCTTCGCCCACAACGCCGTAGACGGTCTGCCACCGCATGTGCAAAAACTGTTGCTGGACTTCGAGCAGGCCAATCCCGGCATCAAGCTGGAGCCTTGGGGCTTGGAGGAGCTTCGTCAAATTTTCCGAAAACTCACGTTAGACGACCTCCAGTCATGGTTCGGCTTCGTTCCGTCCGACGAAACTAAGTCCGAACTTGGCTTCAGTGATCTGCAAGTTGTGCTCGAGACCATCGCCGACCGTCCAGCACCGCCGTTACGGGAGGTGAGAGACGTGCCCATGGGGAAGATCGAGGCCAATGCCTTGTCCGAAAGCGTCGCCACCCTGTTGAAAGCAGGCATGGCGAAGGCACCGCTGGTCGCGGCGTTTTTCGAGAAATGGCACAACGAGACGCTTGGCGAACGGGTAGCCGAGTCGTTCCGCGCCAAGTATCAAGCTCTGCGCGGGCTATATCGCCCGGATGATATTTTTACCGAAATGGAATCATGGGCTGGCGGCGCGGACCGAGGCTCACCGAAGCACCAATTGGCCGTCCTAGCCGTCCTAGCCTACTACTTTGACAGTTGCGACATTTTCGAAGAACCGAGAGGGCCGGTGTCATGATCCTTCCCTCCAAACATCTTTCCCAGGACCGCGCCCTCCTCACGGTAGGAGCGAGGATTTTGCAGGATTTGGCCCAACCGAAGACGATTTCCGCGCTTTGGGAGGAACTGCCGCTCCAAAATGACGCCGGGCGGAATGATGCGCCACCTTTGCACTACGATGGATTCGTGCTCGCCCTCGACCTTCTGTTTCTAATCGGAGCGATTGAACTTCAAGATGGGCTCTTAACTCGGAAAACGCTATGATTCACCGCATTTTCAGCAGTCTTTCCTCCTTCAAGGTGCTCGAATTCAAGCCGGGGCTCAACGTCCTGATCGCGCAGAAAGAGTTGGGTGCGAGTGATAAACAAACCCGAAACCGGGCAGGCAAAACCAGCTTGATTGAGATCATTCACTTTCTCACCGGATCGGATGCCGAGAAGGAGTCGGATTTTCGCAAGAATGTGCTGGCCAATGAGACATTCGGCATGGAGTTCGATCTCGGTGGGGAGAGAACCGTCGCCGAGCGTTCAGGCAAGGATAAGTCCAAGATTCATGTCGGGGGCGGCAGTTTTCTGAAAGGGAAGACCCTCCTTACCAACTCCGAGTGGGTGGAGGTACTGGGCGAGAAGGTATTCGGATTGAATACATCCCCCGAAAGGGAAGGACGTGTCCCAACGTTTCGCTCGCTTTTTGCCTATTTTGTCCGTCGTCAACTCAGTGGAGCATTCACAACACCTGAGAAGCAGGCGACCATGCAGCAGACAGGGGATTATCAGGTGGCTCTATTGTTTGTGCTTGGGCTGGATTGGAAGATCGCGAGCGACTGGCAGAAAGTCCGCGATCGGGAGAAGACGCTTAAAGAACTCAAGAAGGCTGTTGGGGCTGGTGCTTTTGGTAGCATCATCGGCAAGGCCGCCGATCTCCGAACCCAATTGATGGTAGCCGAAGCCCGACTAAGCGTTCTGAAGTCCCAGATCACCTCCTTCCGTGTGTTGCCCCAATACGAGGAACTTGAGGCGGAGGCGGATAAGATCACGCAACAACTCAACGATATCTCCAACGCCAACACCATCGACGCGGCGGCAATCCGTGACCTTGAGAGCGCTATGCAAGGTGAGGCACCTCCATCACTCACTGAATTGGAAAGCATCTATGCCGAGGCGGGTGTTGCCCTGCCCGGGCTGGCTGTCAAACGCTACGACGAAGTGAGGAGCTTTCATGAGTCGGTAATCCGAAACCGGCGCGATTATCTATCTGATGAACTGGCCGCCGCCAAACAACGGATAGCCTCCCGCGAGCAGGAGAAGCGGCGCCTCGATCAGCGACGCGCCGAGGTCATGGGCGTGTTGCAAAGCCATGGGGCGCTGGAGCAGTTTGCCAAGTTGCAGGGTGAAGCTGGACGTATGGAGGCGGAGGTAGAGTCGCTACGCCAGCGATTCGAGTCTGCCGAGCAGTTGGAAGGCACCAAGAACGAGTTAGAAATCGAGCGAAACCACCTAACCTTGCGCCTGCGTCGGGATTTCGCCGAACAAAAGGGACGTTTGGCCGAGGCAATCCTCGCTTTCGAGGAGACATCAAAACGACTTTACGAGTCGGCCGGCAGTATGACGGTAGAGGAAACTTCCAACGGTCCCGTCTTCCAGTTTCCCATGCAGGGGTCACGCAGCAAGGGCATCAAGAACATGCAGATTTTTTGTTTTGATATGATGCTCATGCGCCTCTGCGCCAAGCGTAGCATTGGGCCTGGTTTTTTGGTTCACGACAGCCACCTTTTCGATGGAGTGGATGGCCGCCAAGTCATAAGTGCGTTGGAGGTTGGGGCAGAAACGGCCCGTGAGCTTGGGTTTCAATATATCGTGACCATGAACCAAGACGACGCCTTCAAGGAGAAGATAGAGGGGTTTGATCTGCGGGAATACGTCTTGCCTGTCGTTTTGACCGACGCTACAGAAGATGGTGGACTCTTCGGATTCCGCTTCTAAAGGACTGCCATGGAAGAAGCCGTCGAACTGGACAAGTACCTGCCGCTCTCCTTCAAGACCCGCAGCGAGCAGGACTACATCGCCTTTCTGTGGGACGCCTTTTTTCCCGTTTATCCGTTCATCCTGACCATCCGCGGTTCAGACATATCATATATTCCGCAATTGAACTCTCCCCCCCGTTTTATTATTATACCATATCATCGGTAATTGGTTTATCGTTTGTCATCCCCTGGATTGTTTGATGAGCCCCAGAACCTCCACATTTTCCCGCACCGATATCAACACCGGCCTTTTGGGTTTCTTTCACTGGGTCGTGTTCATGGGCGGATACTGGCAGACCGCGCTGGCCAGTTCGCCCATTTTCGTGGGATATGTGCTGGCCCTCGGGGCTTCCGAATCGGCGCCCTCGGATTTTATCAGCCTCCTCTACCTCATGGGATTGTTCCAACTGGTGAGTCATCTCATCACCAACCGGATTCGCAACAAGAAATTCCTGGTCATAGCTTCTGGAGTGATGGAGCCGGGCACCCTCATATTCCTGATAGTATTACCGTTCTTTATTTCAAAAGGGGCCATGATCGGTATCATCCCGTTTATTATCATGCTCTCGGCGGGATTTGCCCATCTGGCCAATCCGCTCCTCAATGCATGGTACGGTTCGCTCATTCCGGACAGCATACGGGCTTCCTATATCGGCAGGCGGATCATGATCTCCCAGCTTGCCGCCATTATCGCCATGTTCGCCGCAGGGCAGATTGTGGACCTGTTCAGCGGCCTCACCGGATTTTACATAACTTTCGCCATGGGAATCGCCCTTGCGATCGCCGCCTACCTGAGCCTCATCCCGGTACGGTATACCCCCCATATCTCCAACCGTCAAATCCGGTTTGGCGACATCTTCCGTATCCCGAAAGAAAACAGCCAGTTCACCATCTTCTGCCTGTTCTACGGGGTCTGGAGCATCGGATTTTACATCGCGCTCCCCAACCTGAATGTGCTCATGATCCGCCATCTCCATCTTTCCTATTCCACCGTCGCCCTCTACACCAACTGCCAGCTTATCATGATGCTGGTGGGATATTTCTTCTGGCCGAAGTATATTCAGAAGTTTGGGCCGAAGCCGGTACTGAAGCTCATCCTCATCCCTCTGGCGCTCGTTCCGCTGGTCTGGTTTCTTGCCGAACCCTCCAACCATTACATCCTGGCGCCGGCCATGATGCTTTACGGACTCACTGCATCGGGAAGCATAGTCAGCTCGAACACCCATCTTTTCACCATTCTCCCAAAGGACGAGCGCGCTCCGGCCTACATGGTTTTCTGGTCGGTCACCGTGTTCCTCTCCATGGCGCTCGGGCCGAAGCTCGGCTCCATCATCATCAATCTCTTCCATGAGATGCATCTGAATGTGGGTTTCTTTACCATCATGAATGTAAAACTGACTCTCCTTGTGGTAAGCCTCGCTTACCTGGTCTCATTCTTTATCCTCCTGCGGGTCAGGGAGAAGGAGCATGTCTCCTCACGGGTGCTGGTGGATGAGATATTCCGCCGCAACCCGGTGTCGCTGGCCTATAATATGTTCGTCCTCGAACGCTCCGGCAGTGAAAATATCCGCGCTGACGCCCTGGAAAAACTGGGGAGAACCCGTGGGGCGGTCGCGTTCGATACGATCGCCGGGGCGCTGGAGGACATCAGCCCCTTAGTGCGCCGTCAGGCGGCAGCCAGCATCGGAGAGACACGGCTCCCCGAGGCTGTGGCCCCTCTCGCCGATATTATCCGCAATCCCGAATCCGACATAAAGAGCGAGGCGGTTTCCGCCCTAGGCATGATCGATACTCCCGAATCCCGTCAGACCATTTTCGTTGCGCTTTCCGACTCGGATCCCGCGGTACGGGCTGCCGCAGTACGGGCGCTGGGAAAGTTTACAGGGCAGGATGTGGAGGAGAAACTTCTCGAACTGGTCGGCGCCGAACGCGATCCGGCAGTTTTTACCGCCCTGGCGGATACCATTGCCGACCGCAGGGATTTGCGGGCTGTCGAGCCTCTCCTCCGGGGCAGGGAGGTTTTCCAGACACCGAACATCCGCAAGCAGATTCTCCACTCTCTCGCCTGCATGTTCGGCGCAGGGGATGAATACTATGCAATAATTTCTTCCAGCCATGGAAAAGCTGCGGTGAAAACCATCGAATACCTGGATCGGATGCTTGTTCTGGTGGTAAAGAAGAGCGGGCATATTCCCCAGGACATGGCCAACTGCATCGGCAGCCTGGCGGAGGCTTTCAGCGGGAGCGACACCGCCTCGTTTCTGGAATGCGCCGACCGCCTGGCATTCCTGGCCGAATCCTGGGATGACGCCGGGGAAAATCTGAAAGCGGTGGCCTATACCATGCACTCTCTGGTGAATATCAAACGTGAGGGGAGAATTCCCAATCTGCCCGGGAAGGCTTTCCTTGCGGTCTGTGCGGGAGTGATTGTGAGGGACAGGATAGGGAAAAGGAACATTCATTCCCTGAAACCTTATACGGAAATTTGAGGACTTCCGGCTCCAAGTGATCGTTACAAACCATATGTTACCAAATGGCACGTCCGCCCCGCGCGCCTTGTCGGACGCACCTATCAAAAAAGAGGCGGAATATTCTTCCGCCTCTTAGCATAAAACAACCTGTTTTTCTACCGCAGGAAGAGCATCTTCCGGGTCTGGGTGAAGCTGCCAGCGTCCAACCGGTAAATATAGATTCCGCTGGATATTCTATGACCCGAATCATCGGTCGCGTTCCAGGTCGCTGTATGTATGCCGGGATTTTGCACGCCATCCACCAGCGTCCGCACCAGGCTGCCCCGTGAATCGTAAATCGTCAGTCGCACCATTCCACTCTTTCCGGCGGGAATAGCGTATTGGATGGCGGTTATGGGATTAAAGGGATTGGGTGAGTTCTGAGAAAGAGCATATTCATTAGGCAACACCTCTTTTTTCAGCTTGGACGCTATGTTCACCGTGTCTTTTCCCTCAAAATCAACTAAACCAACTTTTCCAGTCACTGTTAGAGTAACCGCCCCCCCAATAGGCACGTCTACTACATCTTGCCTGTTGAATTTTACTATATAAGTGCCTTTGTCTTCTTCAGAAACTATTCCCTTCACAGCCGGCGCTCCTTCACATACAACTGTGCTAAGATTAATATTTGCAACATTATAGCCTTCTGAAAAGGTAATAAATGCTGTAAATACACCTTTGCTGGAAAGATTCAGGGATTCCGGCTCAATTCTAATAGTAGCCGAAATGGGCATGACTGTAACTTTAAGAATATCATTCCCTATTCCTCCATTATCGTCAGTGACAGTTAGGGTAACGGTATAAGTGCCTTTGTTGGAGTAGACATGGGTTGGAGTCAATGTTCCGGAAGTTGTAGCACCATCTCCAAAATCCCATTCAATTGCATGGGTATCTGAACCAGGATCAGTGAAGCTTCCATTAAATTGTACCGTATCTCCAACAAAAACTTCTTGATTTGTGCCGGCTTCAACTATTGGCGGAACATTCAAAACATTGACAGTAGTTGTAGCAGTAGCAGTTAATCCATCGTCATCTGTGACTTTCAAACCAATACTTCCAGAATGATCATCTCCCCAAGTATAACTGGGATTAACTCCGGTGGCATCGTAGTATAAACCATCGCCATCTAAATCCCATTCATACATAAATATTGTTCCATCTGGATCAGAAGAACCTGAGCCATAAAAAGTTATTGGAGAACCTTCGTTACCAATATAAGGGCCATTGGCATTGGCTACTGGTGGTTGATTTAGCGCTATTGGCTCGACGTGAATATAATCCCAGTCCACATAAGAGCCGACGCCATTCCAAAGGCCCATGTCTATAATTGCCCTTTGTGTTGTCGTTACTGGCCCAGTAAGTGAAGCTGAAAAAGCAGTAGTAGCAGTAGCGAAGTTGTCCTTACTGAAACGCACAGTAATTTCCTGACCAATCCTGGTAATTTCATACCAGTAAGTTTCCCTACCCCAGCCATCATTTCCGATTGGGGAAGGCGTGCCGTCGAAATGTGCTACCTCCACACCATTACTAGCAAGTCCCATGGAAAGGACGTTAGCGCTATACCACCAATCCACACAACGATAGATCTGAAGGTAATTATTTGTACCTTCACCGAAAGCAATAAAGAGATCATTCCCTTGGACACCAGTAGAATTATATTGAGAAGTGCCTCCAATATGAGCAAGGAGGTTATAATTTACCTTTGTTCTTAATATCCAATTTTCTCCACCGAAAGAACGAATCAGGGTTAGGCTCGGTCTCCAGCCACCAGATGATTGATAGTTCTGTGTCCAGCCACCACTAGATCCCAACCAACCTGTAAGGCTATACCTTAAATAACCTGAGTTGTCGGTTAAGGAATATCCTCCAAGCCCAGGAACAGTCTGGACCACCTGCCATGCTGGATCTAATGGAGGCGTTGAGAAATCTTCCGTAAAAGTTTGGGCATAAACTGATCCGGACGACATTAATAAAATAACCACAATTAACATCGCTCCTGACATTACACCCAACAGTATGCTCTTCAATTTCTTTGTCATTTTATTTTCCTTCTTTCTGAACCTTGATCGGGAAACTCGAATTACTTCATCAGGATCATCTTGTTCGTTTTGCTGAACTGGCCGGCTTGCATGCGGCAGAAGTAGATTCCTGCGGAAACTTTGCCGCCTGAACCGTCTTTTCCGTCCCAGACAACACTATATACACCAGGGGCTTTCGATTCATAGATAAGATTGCGAATGAGAGAGCCCCGGATATCATAGATATTCAACAGGACTGTTTCGTTATTGACGGAGGAAACGGTGAAAGAAATGGTAGTGGAAGGATTGAAGGGATTGGGAGAATTTTGCTTCAGAGAATAAGGATCTGCAATTACAATCTCCTTTTTGGCGCTTTTGTTTGCAGGAACATTTATTTTTGCCAACTCTGCTTGTTTCGATAATACATTAATAACTTTCCTAATTGTTCCAATATATTCATTTGCCTGGTCGGTACTCAGTTTCTTTCCTCGCAATGCTTCAACCTGATTTATAAATGCTTCAAGTTGATTAATAGCTGAATTAGAATTCCCTTTATTGATTGCTTTTACAGATTCGTTTAATTTGCTAATTAAAGCGTTTCCTATTCCCTTATCTAAATCCCAACTAGCAACCAATTCATTGACTTCTTCAATTAATTTATTTATTGCAGGAACAACTTGGGATTGGAATGGGAAATTAGCAACAAAAACTTCTAATGAGTTGCTATTAATTCCAAACTTCAAATAGCAAAATTTTGTTCCATCAGGAGAAAAACTAGCACACCAATGCTGAGAAGTCAATTCCGGGAAAACAGGCATAGATACTTCTGATAATGTATTATAAGTATATATTTCCCTTTGCCCGTAATCAGATTTTAAAAAATTTGTATAAAGTATCCATTCTCCATCTGGAGAGCAGTCAGGGTACCACTGATGATATACTTCATGGGAAGTAAGCTGTTCGCGTTCCCCACCCATAACAGGGATTTTAAAAAGACCCAATGAATGACCACCATTATCAGTAAAATAATTCATCGTTGTAATAATATATTTATCGTCAGGGGTGAAACAAGAAAGAGTGTATCTATTGGGACCATAGAGAACTACTTCAGTAGCTCCATCCGCTAAAAACCGGGTTTTGTTATTTACAGTATCTAACACATACCAATCAGCAGTCCCCAATTCTTGATAAGCAAGATATCGGCCGTTATGACTCCATGCTGTGTGAACTGCGTTATCAAGAATCAGAGAATATTCTCCAGTATATATATTTATTTTTGCCAATATATTTGTCAACAAATTCCAGCTATTATCATATATGGAATGATGGTCGAAACATATTTCTTTTGAATCAGCAGTAAAACTAGGAAAACCGCATGATTCATTAATATTTGCAGTAATGTTTATGGGTGCACCACCCGTGGAGGGAACATACCAAATATCACCCGAACGGCCATAAGCAATCCATTTTCCATCGGGCGACCAGTCAGTAAAAAATTTAGAACCCCTGTCATAGGTAAGCTGAGTTCCAAAATCCGAGGCGCTTGACAAATTACCGAAAAAACAGAGTGATCCAATTAATAAAATGCCCGCAAAATACTTTGATCTAAACATTTGACTCCTCCTTTTAAAATGGAACTGATTTGATAAAAAAGTACCGAGTAAATGAAAATTCTGGGTATGAGGCTTTTTATTTCTGCAGGAAATTCTCCAGCACCCACAGCTCGCTCTTGGACCCCTCATTGACGCTGAACGCAAAGCGGCGGTTGTCCGGGTGAAGCGCGAAGAAGGCCAGCTTTGGAACGGAGAGGTCCAGCTTCAGCGGCGTCCCGCCCTGCGCCGGAATCCGCCAGATTTCACTGCTCGCGGCATTGCGTGCCTGGGCGATGATGTAACGGCCGTCCCTCGTCCACTTCAGGTTGTAATACTTCGCCGAACCGCGAAATAGCTCCCGCGGCTCCCCTCCGTTGAGGGACACGGTCTTTACAGCGCCGTCCACCTGGAACACCACTTCCCGGCCGTCCGGCGAGAGGTCGTAGAACATTCCTGCTTTGACAACTTCCGACTCCTCACCGGTGTCGAGGTTGCGTTTCGTGATGATTGGCCCCTCCTTCACGAACACCAGTGTCTTCCCATCCGGGCAGAGATGGGGCGCATACCCTTCATCTGCCAACTTAGTGATCCCGCTTGTTTCAGTTTCAATTCGGAAGATTCCACTTTCCGTCTCCGTAATCCCGAGCGCGAGGACGGAACGGCCGTCCGGCGCCCAGGAGATCTGGTTAACGAAACGAAGACGCGGCGACAGAAAGCGCTCTTCCCCGGTTGCGGCGGACCGGATCGTGAGGATGTTGTTTCCGGGACCTATGACATCCCGACGTGAAAGGTAGAGCAAGTTCCTGCCGTCGGGTGACCATCTTGGCATCGACGGTGGGCCGGTATACCGCGTCGCGACCGGCGCGGGCGGCGCGAGTACCTTACCGGTTTCAAGGTCGACCGCACCGTTGTAGAGGCCACCTGAAGAGGTGTCAGACTCGTAATAAAGGGAGCCGTCGGGCGCAAAGCCAAAAATATCCCACACATGATAGCCGAAGTCCTTTTTCAGAAGTTCCGGTTCTCCTTGCTGCTTCCCCCCGGTGATGTGGACGGTCCAGATGTCCCACGTCCCCGAGCGGTCGCT
>JAUYCD010000188.1 GCA_030692375.1 Candidatus Latescibacter sp.
TATTTTGGTAGTTAGACAAGGGTGAGAACATCATAATTTTGCTAACATTAATAATATCAAATCCTTAAGTATTAAATAGCATAATACTTTTGACAGAACCACGTATAAATAAAGGAGGATTAACATGCAAAAGAAGCTCACTCTAACAATAGATGAGGAAGTATATGAAGGCCTTCATAAGACCATCGGCCCCGGTAAAATCAGTAAATTTGTCGAGGAATTGGTTCGCCCGCATGTAATACGCCCGAATCTGGAATTGGCCTACTCCCAAATGTCAAAAGACAAAAAGCGAGAGGCAGAAGCCTTGGATTGGGCAGAGATGACTTTTAAGGACATAGCGCATGAAAAGAGGTGAAGTACTGTAAGCAAATTGCGCCTCTTTAAGCGAATGGGTATTATTTCAGAAGAAGATATGCTCAGGATAAGCGAGACGATCAAAGTCCAATTGGATATTTACTGAAGGCTGGATTGCAAGCGAATCCAGCGGAAGAAGTGAGACTGCTCCGCTGAGCTTGACCGTGAGGGGTATCATTTTGACCCTTTCGGCTCTTGAGGAACAATACGAACCGAATTTGCCGTCGCCGTCACCCCCGGAATATCCCACAGGAAGATAATTTCAGGCTTGATGTCGCCGCTGCTCTCTTCTTGTTGGAGATAGGTTTGATACTGAACAGCGGCGGTGATTACTTTCGGAGTAATCAACGATACTTTCGATTCCGGTCCGCTGATGGTTACTGTCACATTGTCCGGCTCACACCGAAATCCTTTGTTCTTGGGGAAGTTTTTCATGCGTACCGGTATGCCCGAAAGAACTTTTTCCGCCAGAGGCTCCACAACGAAAAAGAGGGTAACCTCTTTCGGTTCAATCTTTACAAACGGAATGCCGGTGTCCACCCTGGCGGTGATCATCCGGTCGGCATCGGAGATGGAATTCCGGTCAAACGATTTGATGGGGATGGAAGATAGAGAGCCGACCGTTTCTTCCGGACCGGTAACCGTCACCAACTCCGGTTTGGCCAGCGGTTTCCCGACCGTTGTATATCCATGGGCTACTTTAATATCCGGGAGACTGTCCAGTCTGACCTGAATGCTCTTTTTTATCTCGCGGTCAATGGTCAGGGTAAAACGGGAATTCTCGGTGATGCCGACCACTTCCACATCGCTGAAACTACCCAGGTTGACCTGGTTTCGCTCCAGAACAATCTCATGCTTTCCACGGGAGAGATTGGCCAGATTGACTGGAATATACCGCTGATCGTGCTCGGAAATTTTCTTCAGGCCAAAATAGATCAATGTTTTGCCGGAGCCTTTTATTTGAACAGGCACCGTTTTGGGGAGTTCGCTGGCCACTATGAGATTCCCGGCCGGGTTAGAATACCTGACCGGAATGGATACAGTGGTGGTGAATGAGGCATCAGTGGTTACATTAAACCACAGAACCAGCGCCAGGAGAACGCTTACTATTTTGGCGGTTGTATGTGCTGTCGATTTGAATAAGTTCACAATTCTTTACCGCCAATCATTTTGTGGAAACACCGATGGGACGGCCAAAGCTGATTTCGCCGTTATCGATTCTGATATTGAACCCGCAATCCGGATTTATGCATACCCATGCCTTATATCGGATGGATGCGCCCTCTCTCCCGTAATCGGATAACGGAAGGAGAAATCCGGTATCGCATTTCATGCATCGTGGAAATTCTTTATCCATGTTTCTCACCATCCTTTCAAAATAAAAAACAAATGTTTCCCAAGTATGTTATCAGATAAGTATTTCTTGAAAATATCACATCGAGATTACACAATTAGATCCTGAAACGGTTTTATCGTTCCCGCGAAGCGGCAACAAGTTCAGGATGACATGTGTCATACCGAACTGGTTTCGGTATCTATAATCTTACCTGTTTTTTCCCCGATGTAACAAGTGCATGGGCGATCCTGGTAGGTTCAGGCAGACGGTATTTTCCGCACACAGAGAGTACAAATTCCACGGTGCCTCGTACGGTGAATCCGCTGCCGGGTGACACAAAAACAGGTTTGACTCCTTTTCTCGTTCTTAAACAGGCGCCGACCACACGGTTTTCGAACCAAAGCTCGGTCCAGTCCCCTTTTTCCGTACCCGGTTCTTCGCATTCGCCGCAGAGGAGAGATTTCGCGCAACCAATAGAGGGTATCCCGGTGAGAACCGCCATATGGGATGCCAGCCCCAGTCCACGCGGATGGGCTATTCCGGTCCCGTCATAGAGCATGATCCGGGGAAGTATTTTTAATCCACCGATCGCTGCGAGAATTGCCGGGCCTTCCCGAAAAGAGAGATAACCAGGAACATAGGGATACAAAACGGGCGTGACCGCATGAGATACTTCGATCACGCCGTTTTTTCCCTGGTTCAGGGTAACTACCGCCGCAAGCGCTTTAACCGGAGAATTCAGTTCTGATCTGGTATGGCAGTATGTACCGGATGCAGAGACAGATGTATTTTCCCGGCTCACAGACGATTGTTCCGGAGAATCATGTTCCCTTGAGATAAACGCCACATCAGCCCCCCCGACCAGGACGCCATCTTCCGGAGAAGTAAAGATGTCGACAAGCTCAACTTTCTCGCGCAGCTCATTCTGGATACGTTTCGCCTCCAGATACGAGACCCCGAACGAGTGAATCGGAGAGCTCAGTTCCCACGGTTCTCTCTTTTTTACCCCGCGTTTATCTTTATTTCTGTCCGTTATCGCCCGCCCCTTCAAATACATACAAAATATGTGTACGTGTGCTCCAAGTCAAGTTTAAAATCATCAGAGATATAATTCTAAAAAAGAAAAAGATTTGTCTTTGCAAGTATTTCCTTTTGATATATTATACCGGATATTTCCGAGTACGAACCGTTCAACCATTATCCCGGGAAAAACGTCTAAAACTTAGGAATTTGCGCCATCACGTTTATGTTCCGGCGCTTACTATCATAAGGATTGTGGAAGAATCACGAAAAGATTTTATAAGATTTTATTAAATTTACACAAACGGAGGAATCGATGAAACGCAGAGATTTTCTTAAAACATCCGCCGCTCTCGGCGCCGCCGGGCTTGCCGGGCAGGGCTGCTCTTCCCTTGGGAAAACATCCACAGCCGGCGGTGACAAGTTTAATGTCCACCCGTTCATACGTCAAAATCCCAAAGCGGTGTTCATTCATTTCACATCGGTGAGCGCCATTGCCGATACCGCCGGGATCCGTCAGGCCGGATACCAGCTCTCCAAAGAGCTTATGGTCAAATCGAACGACGGATTCCCCATGACAGCCAAGGTGAATGTAAAACCGAACTGGACTTCCGCCGGCCCCCAGAAGGGCAAGCCGGTGTTTGAAAAACTGGGGACCAACACCGACCCGAACTTCATCGAGGGCTGGGTCGCCGCCATGAAGGAGCTTGGGCCGCAGCAGTATTTCATTCGCGAATGCTGCTGTCCTACCCAGTGGGAACCCATGGGATGGGCCGCAATGGCCGCGAGAAACAACATCGATCTGCGCGATCTTTCCACTATGGATGTCTGGACTTTGAAAGAGGGCAGGGACATCATTTTCCTCAATATTCCGGACGGGGTGCTTTTTAAAACCATGGGATACATGGCACCCATGAACGAGCCGGGAACCTGCCTTGTGAATATAGCCAAGCTCAAAGCGCATGGCATGGGAATCACCACCACCATCAAGAACCTGCAGGGGATCACCGCCAAACGTTTCCACCAGTTCTGCACACGGTACGACAGCATTCGAAAACAGCCCCGCCCGGCGTACGAGACACGGTATCACCAGTATTTCAAGGACGATTTCGAGAAGCACCTGGAGGCTCTCCACGCCCGGCATATGAAAGAGGGTTACCCGCGATGGGACCGGCCCGGCACTGAAGGCGGCATCTGGCAGGAAACCTGGGCCAACCGCGCTCTCGACAACCTGAGCGTCACCCCCACCGCGCTGAACATGGTCGAGGCCATTTACAGCCAGGACGGCAACGGTTTCGGCATCGGCCCTCACGAAAAACTGGGGCCGTACGGTACAACCAGCCGCGATTACCTTTCGAATATCGTGATTTTCGGCAAGGACCCCTTCCGGGTGGACATCATCGCCCATTGGCTGGCCGGTCACGAACCGGGCAATTTCGGGCTTTTCCACATCGGTATCGAACGCAAGATGTCGGATGTGCTCGACCCACGGGATATTCCGCTGTTCGTCTGGAAAGACGGCAAGGCTGCCCCCGCCAAGCTTGAGAGCCTTAAACGCACTCCGCTGGTCACCTACTATCTCCAGCGCGACTACAACGGCCAGAAAGAACCCCGTTTCCACCTCTGCGATGAGCCGTTCGATTACTCCGCCTGGAAAAAGGGCAGGAAAGTCAGCGCCCGGAAGCCGGTCATCGAGAACCTCGGCCTGGACAATGCGGGAAGGGTCAATCTCAGTCTCACACTCCCGGAGAGGGACAAGGTCGGTGTGACCGTTCTCAACAGCCGCGGCGAGGTAGTGGGGCGGCTCCTCGACGGCGACCTAGATGCCGGGGTGCACCATGTGGTCTGGGATAATTTCAATTCTCCGGGCCTCTATACGGCGTATGTCAAAGGCATGGGCTGGGATGCTGTGCGGGAGATGCCTATTTACCCGGTATGAAAACTCACCCCCGAGAGAAGGTCGTGGGTAAGTTCTCTAAAAGGTACAGCAATAAAATCATTCCAGGTCAGGTACAATGTACGAATCACCCACCGGAATCTCCCGTGAAAAATGGGAATGGCTCATCCTGGCCGCTCTTCTCACCTGGGCTGCGCACCTGGTTCCGGAGCAGATCTTCTTCCTGACCTGGACGCTTCTTCCTCCGTTTATCCAGGCGGCCGGCGAGGAGAATTACTGGTATCTCCTCTCTCTCACCTACGGTCTCTTCCTGGTGCTGCCGTCCCTGTCGCGCAGCGGAATCCGTATCGGCGATATCCGCTCCCATTGGCGGGGAGTGCTCTTCGCCTGCGGGATACCGATAATCCTGACTGCGATTGTTTATCCGCTGCTCCCGGTACGACCTTTTGCAGATTCCGCCGCAGGTATGTGGCTGATCTCCCCCCTTGCGCAGGACCTGGTTTTCATCGGCTTCCTCTACGGCCGCTTTGAAATTCTCTTTCCAACCTTTATTCACCCCCGTTTCAGGATAAAGTGGGCGCTCCTCATCTCCGCACTCTTTTTCTCTGCCTGGCATCTCCCCAATTTTTCCACCATGCCTGCGGAATTTGTGGTTTTCCAGCTCTTCTACACGGTGCTGATTTACCTGGCGGCCGGTCTTTCCCGGCAATGGACGGGGAGTATACTCTATTTTACCCTGGCTCATTCATGCATAAACTTTATCGTGTGGTGGGTAAAATAAGATATAGATCCCCCCTGCCTTCGGCATCCCCCCTTAATAAGACGAGGGCGACAAAAGTAAAAAACTTTTATTCAACTTGAATGCATCAAAAGGTCTGTTAAAGGCGAACAGAGAACAGGACGGTTAAAAAGATAACAATGGAACCT
>JAUYCD010000189.1 GCA_030692375.1 Candidatus Latescibacter sp.
TAGCGGTCAGACTTACATCAGCCTTTCTGATTCAATTGATTCATATAATCAGTGCTGGATAAGATACAGCAATAATACATTCAGTGTTGTTTTGGGATATGAGGACTGGCCGGTGGTATCAGTCACATGGTTCGGCTCAAAGGCATTTGCGGAGTATTACGGATGGGATCTGCCGCGCGAGGCCGAATGGGAGTATGCTTGCCGGAGCGGGCAATCTTATAAATACGGTACGAATGATGGAAAGATCAGCAGTTTTCAGGCAAATTATGATTATTATGGGAGTGTAGGTCCATATCATCCTGTGATAGTGGGGAGTTACCGTTCGAATTCCTTTGGCCTGGGCGATATGAGCGGAAATGTCTGGGAATGGTGCAGCGACTGGTACGGAGTTTATGACACATTGGCTGCTACTGATCCTACAGGCCCGCAAAGCGGGGCTTTAAAGGTGATCCGAGGAGGCGGCTGGTATGGTACAGATTGGGTTTGCCGGTCTACATATCGTTCTCCTTACACTCCGGGGATCGGGAGCCTCATGATAGGGTTCCGGGTGGTCAGCCGTCAGCTTTGAAAGAGGTTTGAAATGAAGAAAAGTCTCATTTTGGTTTTCATAATTTATCTATTCGCGGGAGATGCATTCGCTGACCCATGGACGCCATTTCTAACGAATAATCCCTCTACAGATCATGTAAATGGAATTGCCATCGAAGGCAATACCGTCTGGTGCGCGACAGGCGGTGGGGCTGTTAAATGGAATATTCTGTCAGGAACATATACTGTCTATTCCTTTAGCGATCCTTATGAAAATATTATCGGTTTCGGGCCAGCGGCAATTGACTGGAGCGGAACAAAATGGTTTGGAGCAGGTGGAAGGATTTATGCGTATAATGACACTTCCTGGTTTTCATTCACGGGAGATAATACGGCGCTCCTTAAAAAATGGAATGGACCGATTCGTTCCATAGCTGTAGATTCAGTGAATAAACGTGTTATTTTTTCAGCTTATAAAGGTGTATCAGAACTTTCATGTAACCTTGGTCTACTTTCATATAATAACGGAAAATGGGAGGAGTTGGTCAGTATTGGTGGAAGTACATTTTTCACGGCATTATCATCTATAGCTGTGGATATAGTGAAACCGGGGAACATATGGGGCAGTTGTTATCAGGCCTATTTATATTATTTTGAAAATACTGATCAAGGATACACTGTATCCGCGTTGGGAGGTCATACTCTTTATACGTCATCGGTTGCCGTAGATCGTGATGGTAATATATGGGTGACTGTTCCTGATGCCGGAAGTATTGTATTATACGATCGTTATAAGAATAAGCTCATTACATATTCATCGAGTATAACTGGATCATTTAGGGTTCCAAGCAAAGTTGTAATAGATAATAACTCGGTAAAATGGTTCGGGGCCACCGGATCTTTGATCCGATATGATGATAAATCGTGGTCGGTATACACATATATAATAAAGGCCGAATCAGAATCCATGTCAGCTTTAGCTGTTGATGAACATGGAGATGTGTGGATTGGAAGAAGTTATGATTTTAATGGTTATGGCCTCTGGCGGTTTCATCTCCCACAGACCAGAGTTAATGAAGATTCCGTTCTACCCCAAGTCATAAAAATTATTGGCAATTCTCCAAATCCCTTTAATCCTTCTACGACTATTTCTTTTTTACTTGCTGTCACTGGTAAAACCGAACTCGCTGTCTATTCATCAACCGGCCAGAAAGTCCGCACCCTTATTTCCGGCGATCAAACCGCCGGAACGCATTCCGCAGTATGGGATGGGCAAGATGATTCCGGGAAAGCGGTTTCTTCAGGGGTCTATTTTTCTCGGCTCACAATAGGGAATCAGACCGCGACCGGCAAGATGCTGTTGTTAAGATAGACATCAATGGAATCTGGATACTCCTTTCCCGCAAACTTCACCCTTGCAATCGCTGGCGGATAAGTTCTTTTACCCCCTTCGATAAGGGGGTCGCCGCATAAGCGGCGGGGGGATATTAATCAGACAATTTTCTTTTTCTTTTCTATAAATCCGGCCAGCGCCTCCCGATTCACCATACGCTTCCACAGCGGCTCCGAACTTCTTCGATAGACAGCGAGCTGTTCCTCGAAAGTCTGTTTCCCGGTATTTAGATAGAATACCCCGAGAGGGAGCTTTTCAGTCTCCAGCGCCCGCTGGAAAGCATGAACCCGGTCATGGGGATCATAGGCGCTTTCAAGAGAATACGTATTCGCTTTGAACCATTGAAAGCTATTGATCTTGTTATAGGTGACGCAGGGCTGGAATATATCGACAAGGGCAAAACCTTTGTGAGTAATGGCCTGTTTGATGATTTCCCTGGTCTGCTCCACATCGCCGATAAAGGCCCTCGCCACAAACGATGCATCGAGCGCCACCGCCACGGCGAGCGGATTGAAAGGCTCCAGTATCACACCCTCCACCTGTACCGGGGTTTTGAATCCGGTATGGGTGGTGGGTGAGGCCTGTCCTTTGGTGAGGCCGTACACCATGTTATCATGTACCAGCGCGGTGATGTCCGGATTTCTCCGGATGCAGTGCATGAAATGATTTCCCCCTTCGCCATACATGTCCCCGTCCCCGCTCTCAACGATAACCGTGAGCTCCGGATTTGCCGCCTTGATGGCGGTAGCAGGGGGAAGCGCCCGCCCGTGGAGGCCGTTGAATACATTTGTTTTCACATAGTGGGGAATTTTAGCCGCCTGCCCGATGCCTGAAACCATGACCAGTTTTGAAGGATCGATGTTCAATTCGGCGAGCGCTTTTTTCAGAACGTTACGAATGCCGTAATTCCCGCAGCCCGGGCACCAGGCGATATCGACCTCATAATCCAGTTCGTAATCTTTAGCTTCCATAGGTAAACACCTCCTGCTCCGCCTCGGCTTTCAAAGCTTCGGTAAGATGCTCGACAGAAAAGGGGAGCCCATTATACTGGAGAATCTTTTTGTCGATCGCAATGCCGGTATACTCACGCAGGATTCTGCCAAACTGCGATGTGGCATTATTCTCGATAATAATGGTCCTTTTCGCACCGCTGAAAAAGTTCGGAGTGTCTCTATGCAGCGGATATACCTGTTTGAAATGGAGAAGAGAGATGTCATCCCTTCCCAGCTTTTGAATGGCCTCACGGGCTATATGATAAGTCGATCCCCAGCAAACCACCAGATACTCGCATTCCTGACTTCCGGTCAGCTCCGGCGGAATCGCCTCCTGAACGATCTGATCCATCTTTCTCAAGCGCTTGTTCACCATCGCTGTCCGTACGGCATAGTCTTCAGTGATGTGGCCCCGGATGTCGTGCTCATCGCTGTCCAGGACAACCACACCCTCACCGTAACCGGGAATGCCGCGCGGAGACACGCCAGATTCTGTGATGGCATACCGGGAAAAGTCCTTATCGGTCTTCACAAACTGGTGCTCTATTTTTTGAACTGAGAGGTCAGGAGCCGGGAAATTGTAATAGGTATCGATAATGTACTGGTCCGAGAGTATAAACACCGGAATCTGGTATTTGTCGGCCAGATTGAATGCCCTGCGGGTGAGATCGATACAGTCTTCGATCGTTCCCGGAGCAAAGATCACCCTGGGAAACTCACCGTGACCGGCATGAAGGACAAATTCCAGGTCCCCCTGTTCGGTGCGGGTGGGCAGCCCGGTGGCGGGAGCCGGCCGCTGCCCGACACTGATCACCACAGGGGATTCGAGCATTCCTGCCAGACTCACCCCCTCTGCCATGAGAGCGAACCCTCCGCCCGCTGTACAGACCATCCCCCGCGCTCCGGCATACCAGGCGCCTAAGGCCATATTAATGGCGGCTATCTCGTCTTCAGCCTGTTCGGCGATGACATCGAACTCAAGCGACCGTGCGGCGAGAAAGTTGAGAATGCCGGTGGAGGGTGTCATCGGGTAGGCGGAAATAAAATTGCAGCCTCCCCACAAGGCTCCGAACCCAATTGCCTCCGCCCCGTTCATCACAATGTCATCATTAATTTCGGGATGGGTTTTGATATCCACCCTGAAAATCCCCTCATCGAACAAACGGCGGCCGATTTCATATCCTTTTCCCATAGCGGCGATGTTATTTTTTACCACTGCCTCGCCTTTTCTTCCAAAATATCCTCCGAGAAATTCGTTCGTGATTCCACGGTCGATCCCCAGGATACCGGCGATGATGCCCACAGCAATAACATTGGAATAGATTTCCCCCCCGACTTCTTTTGCCATACTGCTGAAAGGAACATCGAAAATGTTCACTCCGGGGTCATTTCCTTCACCGGCCAGATGCGCTTTTTCTCCGATTATGAGAGTATCGGCGGTAAGACGCCATCGTACATGTTCAAGCGCCTGGAGAGTCAGGGGAAAAAGGATATCGATCCGCTCTACAAATGCTTTCACCGGCGCCGAGGATACCCGTATTTCGGTGGAATTGCTTCCGCCCCTGATCCGTGACATGTATTCCTTGGTTGAAAAAAAGTGGTACCCGGAAATCTTGAGCAGAGTGGTCATGAGAGATTCGACCGTCTGGATTCCCTGCCCTGCTTCTCCGCAGAGAACAATGGAAATCTCACTTTTTTGTGAAATATTTTGTTCCATTTTGCCACCTCGATTTTTTAATATACATGAAGAAGTTTTTATGGTTTCCCGTCTACGACTTTTTCGAGAGCTGTCTGGCTCACTCTTTCTCAGCTTTCAACAGACGGATATAACCCCATTTTTTCACAAGACTTTGCGGTGTAACACTCCTTGCAGCACAGGCTAATCCTTCCTTGAAATCATGAGCGACGGCAAACTGCGGAAGGATCACATAAGCGCCAATTCTGTCGATAAATCCCCATTGGAAATCAAAACATATTCGTCCTGTTGAACGCCGGAACGGGAATGCCTCGGAAAATTTGGGTTTAATCGCAATATGCCCGGAGGCATCGATATAGCCCCAATTCCCGTTGATTTTGACCGGAGCGAGTCCTCCGGAAAAGTATCGGGCATCCTCGAACTGCTGTTCGATGACAATCTTTCCCGCGGTATTGATGAATCCCCAGTAATGAACATCGAAAACCCCGTCTTTCCTAACAGAGTCTACTGCCGCCAAACCTTCCGAAAACCTGCGGGTAGCATCAAACCGTGGTTCCACGACAAGGTTACCCCTGCGGTTGATGAATCCACGTTTATCGCAGACTTCAACTTCGGCGAATCCATTGACAAAAGACCAGACAGCGTCACAGTGGATAGCAGGTTTCACAGCGGTCGATCCCGTTTTGTCGATGAAAAAAAAGTCATCATGATCTTTTACAAGGGCCAATCCATCTGAAAAGGATTCGGCATGTTCGAACCTCTGCTGCGTAAGAAACGACCCTGTTTGTGATATAAAATCGTACTCCTTTTTCACTGCAACGCACGCGAATCCCTCTATAAAATCATGCGCTTCATCGAAAAAATGTGTAACGATTTTCCCTTTTTTCTCGATATATCCGTACTTTTCATTAACCTGCACACGCGCCAGTCCACCTGAAAAAGGGTGTTCGCAACGGTATGGGGTAGAAAATGCCAAGACTCCGCGCTTATAGATATACCCATATTGGAAATCCTCTTTTTCGACACAGGCCAGACCTTCTGAAAACGGATGCGCTCTGATAAACTGAGGTTCGATGACGACAGCGCCTTCTCTGTCCACATATCCGAAAACATGGTCTTTTTCGAAAAGGCCGCGGCCTTCGGAAAAATCGAATGCATCAGTAAAAGTCGGCGGGGCGATCCATTTCCATGAACGTTTTTCTCCTTCGGAAAGCAATTTTAGAAAGTAAATGACCCATCGCGTCATGAGGCCTGTGGCGTATTTCGGGAGGGGACGCGGAATATATCTCGGGCGGCTTCTGACTATCGGACGTTCAAGTTTTTCCAGTGTAAGTGTAAAGAAAATGAAAACTACAAATTGTATCAGCAGCCGGGTCGGTAAACCGTATGCTATTTCGATCCCGATCACCCACAGAATCACGCTGATTACCGATAGAAGTATCCCGTAACTGACCCGGTAATATGTGCCCAGGCAGGTAAAAAGTATGGCGCAGCCAAAAAAAGCTTCTGTCTCAACAATGGCAACCAGAGACGCCAGTGTATCGATCCCGATTGCTGGTCTTCTGAACAAGTCCCCATAAATAGGCCCGAATACCGTGTCGAACGGATTATAACTAATCATGGTGTTTCACACTGTATGTAATTTGATAACGTTAGTAGATGCCGAAACGGTTTCATCGTTCCCGCGAAACGGCAACGGTTTCATCGTTTTCGTGAAGCGGCAACAAGTTCGGTATGACACGTGTCATCTTGAAATCGTAAGGGAAACGGAGGAGAAGTATGAAATACACTTTACCAGGAAGTAAAAAAACTACTTTTTACCATCCCGCTACGGTTTTATCGATTATAAGGGAAGCCAGCATCTGAAGGGCCTGATGCACGGCGTCTTGCCGGGAGGAAGGGTTGGATGCATCGTAGCGCGCCCATCCCTCCAGACGTTTTTCTTCCCAGAGCGCACGGTTTTTTCGGCGGTCGTAAAATTGGACATCGGCGTAAATATGGATTTTGAACTGCCTGGCCTGCTCGCTCTTGGAATAAGTATCAGCTTCATTGATCACCTCGACGATTCTTCCCATCACCACTGCATCGGCCTGGGACTCGTTTACCACTTTCATACTGCCATTACTAATAATGGCATTGGTGACTATGTCGGTAACATCCTCAACAATATTCGGCTCAATCGTATCATTCTGAAAAAGAGGAACCGCCGCCGTTTTGATATATCCGGGCAGAGAACCGGATACGCTGTAGTGGCTGCAACCGGATGAAAAAGTGACATAGACACAAAGTGACAGAGAGACAAAGTAAAAGAAAAAAAACTTTGTAACTTTGCTGCTATGTAACTTTGTAACTTTTCTTTTCATTACATCCTCAATCCGAAATAGTATCTCCGGGCGTCATTCTGATACGGTGACTCGCCCATATCGTTCAGCGGCCATGCAACCTTGAAATACGCCAGGGCATCGAGACGGTAGAACAACACCGTTTTGAGCCGCAGTTCAAAGCCTATGTCGCGCTTGAACGACACATCTTTCAACCGTTTCATGCTCATAGTCCTGAAATTCCACACCGAGCCGACTTCGAAGAAAGCTGAGCCATAGAGACGCTGGATGTGCATGCCGACCATATTTTTCCCGATCTCGCTTCGGAGCGGGAAGACATAACTGAGACGCCCAAGGAAAACTTTTGATCCCCAGAATGCGAAGTACGGATACCCGGAAAGGGTGTACTCGCCTCCCAGATAGTATTTGAGCGGCCAGTCATACCCGTTCCCCTGCCCTTTAAAGGGATCCTTCAGTTGAATATCCCGGTACCCGATCAGCACCAGTGAATCGAAGGCATGGCGGTACCGGGGAAGTTTGTAGTTTCCGTTGAAAAAGAGGGTGTACTCGTTGACATCAATGCTTTTTTTATACGGACGGAGGACATCGAGGGCTTTATCCGGATTGTATGTGGAATAGCTGAAAGCCAGATTGTTGTTGCGGTCTATCCCGATTCCCGACGGGATATACCACGTGGGTTGATTCAAAAGGGAATCCGCATACTCAGAACGCATGTGCTTGAACTGGAACAAGGCGACAGTTCCTTTGGGGGAAATGTCGTTGTCGGCGGCGGGATAATTTCTGGCATAAAAATAACTGATTCCCATCTCGACGCTCCGAAAATATTCCATGTCGCTGAACAGGCGTGTATCCGCCGTCTGCGTTGCCCCGGCGCCTGGCACCTGGGAAGTAATGTTCTTCCCTCCTGCAATGTAAGTGGACATATCCTGGAGAGTCTCCATGCGTCTCAATGCTTCAAAATACTGGCGGAGCGAGAGCTCGAAGGAAAGAAAGTGGCGGGACGCAAGCGGAACCTGGATACCGGTGCGGTATCTGCGGAATTCGTCACGGTATACATCGGCCACTGTGTACCGCTGGGATAGATCATGGATGACATTCTTGTATCCCAGGGAATCAATGTTGGCGACGTAAAAGGTATCCGCAACCGCATCGAGCCTTTCGATGAAGTTGTTTATCACCTCCCGCGAGCCGCCGAGAAAAAGGCTCGGAGAATGGGTGTACCGGCTTGAGGTCACAGGCGCCATTTTTCGTTCATAGTAAAATTCCAGACTATTGTTCAGGGATACATCTTCCTTGAGGTTCTTACCCAGGCTTCCGCTCAGAACAAAGGCATCCTGTCCCAAAAGATCTGAGAGATACACTTGCGCGCCCACATTCACCACATTAAGACCGAACCGGCTTCCGATAAATGATGGGCCGAGCATCACTGTCGGTACAATCGCATTTACCACCCTTTTGTTGCGGAACGGCTCCACAGAGAAATTTTTCTGAAGATCGAAAGGTTTCGGCTGAACCAGGTAATCACGCATTTCAGCAAGCGGGGATATCTCCTCGATGCTTTCCGGAATTTTGAGACGGTAGATGGAGAAATCCCTGGCCTTGAAACCGGCATAGTAAAGCTCTCCCGCCGGTCCCATCGAGGGGCAGAAAGCTCCGCCGTACACATCGGTCACCCGCCTGGCTTTGCCGCTCTCAATATCGAGCGTATAGATGTTGAAAATTCCGCTGGCGTCAGAGGCATATACAATCCCCCTGCCGTCGGGCAGAAACCTCGGATCGCGCTCATCGGACTTTGCGCTGAGCAGAATACGGAAATCAGTCCCTTTGGCAAAGGAGGTGGAATCGGAAAATCCTTTGGTGGAGTCGGCGATATCCCAGCGATACCGGTACGATTTGCTTCCAATATCGATGAGGCCGATATCACGGTCGAGGTCCTGCTTGAAAAGGCCGAAGAGGATTTTAGATCCGTCGGGAGAGAAAGAAGGCGCATAGAATTGTGTCCCGTCGTGGGTCGAAGTCAGAAACTTAAGCCCGGTGCCGTCCGCCGCGATGACCGCGAGGGCGTTGTTGCCGCCTTCATTGCGGACGAACACTATCAGGCTGTCGCCCGGTGAAAATTCCGGGTCGCGGGCGCGCATGTTTTTGGATACCCGCTGCTCGGAATTGTCTCCGAGATCATAAGTGAAAATATCATAGAACCGGGAGCCGGGCGCCGGTCTCTTTACAAAGAGCAGTTTCTGCGAATCGTGAGACCAGGAAAAACGCTGGTCGATGTTTTTCACCAGGATTCGTTTCTTTCCGGTCGTCAGGTCTTTGAGCATGAGATCGGTGATGGAGTAATCCCTGCCACGGTTGGAAAGCCAGGCCAGGTATCTGCCATCCGGTGATACCGCCGGATAGAAGTCGGTAGAGCCTTCATCCGCGATTTTCTCGCCCTCGACAAAGGTGTGATTTTTATAAGGCTGGTAGCGGCTGTTCAGGGATTCCCGCCAGTCTTCATAGACTTTTTGCGGTTTTGCTCCCAGTACTTTTTCCATAACCGGGTCAAAATCCATGATGTTTTTGGTGTTATTGAGCTTTACCACCTTGTCGTAGCCATATTTGTCCTTGAGAAACCGCACCAGGGAATAGCCCTGATTATACACCATCTCGGAGTTCATGCCGTCTTTTCCGGAAAGCACGGTCATTTCATCGAGACTAAGGAGGGAATTTTCATACCATGCGCTCCGGAGGAGCATCTCACGGTGCGTGTCCCAGCGCTCGGCGCCGTACGATTCCGCACCCGCCTGTGCGCTGCCCTCGACAAACCAGAGCGGCTGGGAAAGATGATATAAGGCGAGGGTGATGTCAAAATCAGGGTTCTGGTTGAATTTACCTGCGTTCAGAAGGACAAAGTTAACCGGTCCCTTTGCCGCTTTCTGGAGAGCGATCATGTGGGTCATTTCATGAACGAAAACGTTCCTGAGCCAGTTGGACTGCCCCCGCAGCTCAAAATCCATGGAGGTGGCATAGATGGTGATGGTGTTCTGGAAATACAAAGCATATCCGTTGGCATAGTCCGCTTCATCGGTGACGATACAGGTCACCCGCGGATTGCTGTTGAATGCATGATAGCGGGCCATCAGTTTTTCATAGATATCATCGCAGAATTTGGCAATCTCACCAGCAGTGAAAGCGCATTCATCCTCATACACGATCGTATAGTATTTTGTATCTATCTGATTTACAGCGGCTGCCTGACGGGCGAAGCCGAAGCAAAAGAGAATTATCATGAGGAAAACAACCACAAGATAGAATTTGAAGCCTTTATGCACAAAACCATCTATTTTCATACAATCTCCCGTTGAAACCTGCATGATGCTTAACTCCAATGCGGTTCACTTAAGCGAAAAAAGGACAGGATCATTAACCACGAAACACACGAAAGCCACGAAAAATGATATTATTGAAAAAAAATGTATAACAAATTTCGTGTTTTTCGTGACTTTCGTGGTTCAAAATTTTTTAAATGAACTGTATTGTGCTTAACTCGGATTATTCAAAAAATTATTTTCTTTCTATCAGCCTCAGAACTACAGCCCCCTAAATCCCCCAAATGGGGACTTAAAAGACTGCAAGACAATGCTTAATCGGTTTATTAAAAATAGTTACACTTTCACATTTTCATCCCCGCCACAAAAGTCCCCCTCCGGGGGATTATGGGGCTGCCTTCGGCATCTATCAGCAGGTTACTCAATTATATAACTTTCGTCGAATCCAGGCGGTTGTCTTTTTAGCTTTTCATACACGCCACGAAATGCCCGCTGCCTTTGTCTTTAAAAATCTGTTCCTCTACACTGCATTCAGCGACCGCCTCCGGGCAGCGTGTATGGAACGGGCATCCCGAAGGGACAGCGGCAGGCGAGGGTACATCACCGGCAAGAAAGATGCGTTTCTTGCTCAGCTTCGGGTCCGGTATGGGAACCGCAGACATGAGCGCTTTCGTATACGGATGAAGGGGATTCTCGTAAAGGTCGATGGAATCGGCGATCTCGACTATCCTGCCAAGGTACATCACCGCCACTCGGTTGGAGATATGCCGCACCACGCTCAGATCGTGGGCGATGAAGAGATAGGTCAGGTGCAGCTCCTCCTGAAGATTCTGGAGCAGGTTGATGATCTGCGCCTGGATCGATACATCGAGGGCGCTTACCGGCTCATCGGCGACAATGAACTCCGGCGAAACAGCCAGCGCCCGGGCGATGCCTATCCTTTGACGCTGCCCGCCGGAAAACTCATGGGGATAAAGGTTGGCGTGACGGGGCGCAAGTCCGACCATATCGAGAAGCTGCCCCACCCTCTCCTGTACTCCCCTGCCCCTGGCGAGCCTGTGCACCTTCAGTATCTCGGTAAGCATCGTTCCCACAGTCATCCGTGGATTTAGCGAGCTGAACGGGTCCTGGAAGATTATCTGCATTCTACGGCGCAGGGTGCGCAATTCCCGGCGGCCGACGGAGGTCACCTCCTGTCTGTCGAAATACACCTTCCCCCCGGTAGGCTCGATAAGCCGTAAAATCAGCCTCCCGGTGGTGGTTTTACCGCAACCGCTCTCCCCCACAAGACCGAGGGTCTCCCCTCTCCGTATATCGAAAGAAATGCCGTCCACCGCTTTGACATTTCCTGCCACACGGGAGAACAATCCCTTTTTTATCGGAAAATATTTTCGCAGGCCCTCGGCCCGGAGTATCACTTCATGCTGTCTGGCTGATTCTTCCACTTCGTACCTGATCGCTGTGAAAACAGCGCGCGCTGTGATTGGTTTCAATTTCTTCCAGTGCCGGAAGTTTTTCAAGGCATATTTCGGTCGCCAACGGGCACCTTGGATTGAACGGGCATCCGGGAGGCAGATCGGCTGAATCGGGAACTGTCCCTTTGATGACAGTCAGCCGCCTCTGGATGTCGTCCAGCCGGGGCACCGATTCGATGAGTCCCTGGGTATAGGGGTGGCCGGTTCCTTCAAACACCGCAAGGGTCGGCCCTTCCTCCACGATATGCCCGGCGTACATGACCACCATCCGGTCCGCCGACTCCGCCACCACTCCGAGGTCATGGGTGATTAGGAGAATGGCCATGCCAAGCTCTTCCTGCAGTTTCCAGAGCAGCTCCATGATCTGAGCCTGGATTGTCACATCGAGGGCGGTGGTCGGCTCATCGGCTATAAGCAGGTCGGGATTGCAGGAAAGCGCCATGGCGATCATGGCCCGCTGTCTCATCCCGCCGGAAAGCTGGTGCGGATAATCATCGATTCGGCGCTCCGGGTCGGCGATTCCCACCAGTTTCAGCATTTCAACCGTACGGCTCCGCGCCTCCTTCTTTCCCACATTCTGGTGCAGGCGCACCGCCTCCATGATCTGCGAACCGATGGTGAAAACCGGATTGAGCGAGGTCATCGGCTCCTGGAAAATCATGGCGATTTCGTTGCCCCGCACCCTCCGCATATATGCGTCGGATAGCTCCAGAAGGTCCCGCCCGTTGAAGAGGATGTTTCCCTGCACAACCCTCCCCGGGGGCGACTGCACCAGGCGCAGAATGGAGAGCGCGGTGACACTCTTGCCGCAGCCGCTTTCCCCGACAAGCCCGAGCATTTCCCCTTTGTCGACATAAAAGGAAACATCATTAACCGCTTTGGCGACACCTGTTTCCATAAAAAACCAGGTGCTGAGATTTTTTATCTCGAGTAAATGTTCGGGCATTGAATTCCTTACGGTTATATCATATGATTTGGTAAATATTTTACATTACCCCCTGCATCACTGTAATACCTCACCCGGCCTTTGGCCACCCTCTCCTAGTCAGGAGAGGGTAAAGACTTGGCTCGCCGTGATTTACCCCCTCTCCTGACTAGGAGAGGGGGATAGGGGGTGAGGTTTAAAGAGCTGAGTAGGAGGTAAATTTTCCTTTTTTGCCGCATCTTCAAATTTCAAATTTCATTATTATTTGATCTTCCTCGGATCAAGGGCGTCACGGAGGCCGTCGCCAAGGAAGTTAAACGCCAGTACGGTCAGAAATATGGCATATCCCGGCGCCAGTATCCAGGAAAAAGAAGTCAACACCCGTATGCTCTGGGCCTGTTTGAGCATGTTTCCCCAACTGGCGGTCGGCTCGGCGATGCCTACTCCCAGGAATGACAGCGCCACTTCGCCGAGGATGTATCCGGGAATAGATATGGTCGCCGCCACAATCACAAAAGAGAGCGTATTGGGCAGGATATGCCGCACGATGATACGCAGGTGGCCGAATCCCAGCGCTCGCGCCGCGGTGACATAATCGTTCTCCTTGATGGAAAGCACCATCCCGCGGATGATACGTGACATTCCGGCCCAGCCGATGAATGAGAGAATGACCACCATGATCAGGTACATCTCATCCGATTTAATTGATATGGGAAAAGACGCCCTGAGCGCCAGAATGAGATAGAGCGCCGGAACCGACATGACCAGCTCGGTAAAACGCATGATCACCGTATCGGTAAGGCCCCCGAAATATCCGGAAATCCCTCCGATAAGCATTCCGAAGGTGAAAGACAGGAGTATGCCCACCAGGCCTATGGAAAGCGAGATGCGTCCTCCGAACAGGAGCCTTGTGAAAACATCACGCCCGAATTGATCGGTGCCCATGAGAAATATCCGGCCTTCCCCCTCTACGCCGAAGAGGTGGCGGCTCATCGGAACCAGTCCGAAAAGACGGTACGATTCTCCTCTGGCAAAAAAACGAATCGGATACATCTTGCCAGTATCATCGGCATAACGGGTCCATTTCCGGTCGGCCAGAATCTTCCCATATACGAAGGGCCAGAGATGAAATTTCCCGCCGCCATCGAAAAAGTGAATCCCGGTCGGGGGGCAGTTATACAGGCTGCGGTTCTGGGTCTCCATGCCGTAAGGGGAGAAAAAATCGGCAAAGACCACCAGGGTATAGAACAGGATCAGGAGACTTCCGCCCAGCATGGCGACACGGTTGCGGCGAAGGTGGCGCCAGAACACCGCCCAGGGTGAGTTTGAGAGAGTCCTATTCATACCGTATCCTCGGGTCGGAGAGCGCCAGCATGATATCGGCGGCAAGGTTGCCCAGGATCAGCATGACCGAGGCCATGAGCAGCGCTCCCATGACCAGATAGAGGTCGCGGGCAAAAAGGGCATCCAGGGTAAGCCTGCCCAGACCGGGCCAGCTCATGACCACCTCCACCAGGAATGCACCCGACAGCAGGTCTGCAAGGGTGAATCCGAACAGGGTGATGAGCGGATTGATCGCATTCCGCAGAGCATGCTTGTAGGTCACCACCCGCTCGCTGAGGCCCTTGGCGCGGGCGGTCTGGATATAGTCCTGAAGCAGGGTGTCGAGGAGATTGGCGCGCATCTGGCGCATTCTCCCGGCCATGGATATACTCCCCAGCACGATTGTCGGAAGTATCAGGTGGTGCAGGAGATCGAGAATCTGCTCTCCGTACGACATATATTCGAAGTCTATGGATTTCATTCCGCCCACCGGGAAAAGACCGGTTTTCGCCGCAAAAAGGATCATGAGCAGCGCGAAAAACACTTCCGGGATGGAAAGCCCGATGAACGACACGAACGAAGCCGACCGGTCCACCCAGGTATTCTGACGGACCGCGCTGATTATGCCGAGCGGGATGGACAGCCCCCAGGCGAAGAGCGCCGCGGAAAGGGCGAGGATCAGGGTATTGAGCATTTTTGCTTTGATCAGGGTGAAAACCGCGACCTGGTTGGCAAAGGAGTATCCGAAATCGAGATGGACAGCGTTCCAGAGCCATTTGACGTACTGAATGTGCCAGGGCTGGTCAAGGCCGAATTTCGCCCGCATGGCGGCGATGGTCTCCGCCTTGATCTGGGGATTCTGGGACATGGTAGTGAGGTAGTCGCCCGGCGCCAGACTGATGATCATAAAGCTGAAAAACGTGATCCCCAAAAGGAGAGGTATCATGTGGAGAAAACGCTTGAGTATGTATGTTTTCACAAATTCTGTCCTGTAATGGATGCCGATTCAAGAAGGCATTACAAATGAGCTTATATTAAGATGCCGAAACGAGTTCGGCATGACACGTTATCCTGTTGGTACATGGTGCTGGTCACCCTGAACTTGTTTCAGGGTCTACTTTACCCACGCTTCTTCTATATTCCAGAGGAGCCGGTGTTCCAGAATGGTCGGCGTCATGTTCTGGAACTTATTCCGCACCGCCACGAATACCTGTGGAGTGACCAGGTAAATATACGGCGCTTCATCGGATATGATGTATTGAATCTGGTCAAAATACTCTTTCCTTTTTGCCCTGTCAAGCGTGGTCATCTGCAGGTTCATGAGCTTGTCTATCCGGGCTTCCCATTCGGTGGCAGGTTTCTTCTGATTGGGATACCACTGGTGCATGCGCCCGCTGGAAAGCCAGATATGCGTGCCGCTCGAAGGGTCAGGATCGCCCCCGCCGACTCCGAGCAGGCAGCACTCGTAGGTATACTCATTATCGATTTTCACCACCAGCGTGTTGAACTCGATCGGCGTGAAATTCATTTTCACCCCGATTCTCGACAGGTCGGCCTTGATGATATTCCCCATCAGCTCACGGAGATCGTTCCCCGTGTTGGTTATCATGGTGAATTCCACCGTATGACCTTCCGCATCCTCACGGATGCCGTCGCCGTTACGGTCGATCAGGCCCATTTCATCGAGGTAAGCGCGGGACTTGTCCAGGTTGTAGTCATATCTAACGCAGTCAGGGTCATACCAAACCTTATTGGCGACTGTCTCCGGGCCGTACTGCGGCTGCGCCATTCCGTCGAAAACGGTACGGGAGATGCCGTCGCGGTCTACCGCATGTGCCATGGCCTTACGCCATCTGACATCCTGGAACCACTTCAGCTTGTAGGGCGCCACAAAAGGTTTGCCGTCAGGGGAACTCCCGGGATTCATGTTGAACCAGAAAAACTGCTGTCCCATTCCGGGGCCCAGATTGACTATCCGGTAATCGTACTTTTTGGCGTCGCGGTCGAGAATGGGCACATCGGAAGGTTTGACGCTGTCCAGCATATCAAGGTTTCCGGTCTGGAAGTTGAGCATCATCGTTTCCATGCTCCGCATGCTTACATAGATAATCCGGCCGATGTACGGAAGCCGGTTACCCGCACGGTCGATGCGCCAGTAGCTCGGATTGCGCCGAAGGACGGTTTTGACCCCGGCCTCATATTTCTCAAGGAGATATGGCCCGCAGCAGACGATCTTTTCGGGGGGAGTGGCGACACTGTACGCCGAGTCAAACTTTCCCTTCTCCAAATCCGATTCGAGAACATGTCTGGGGAGAACGGGAACCCCGCCTGCCCAGAGGAGAAAGGGTGCGAAGGAAGAAGGAATGGTCACCTTGAAGGTGAACGAGTCCACCGCGGCGGTCTCGAACGGTTTTCCGTTCACCCGCATGATGTCGTTCAAGCTGTTCTGGACTTTGGGATTATAGACGGCGTCGTAGGTGAATTTCACATCATAGGCGGTAACGGGGACGCCGTCGCTCCAGAGTACTCCCCGGCGCATATGGAAAGTCAGGGAAAGATTGTCCGGGGAGAATTCCCACCTGGAGGCAAGGCCGGGGATAATTTCCTGAGTCACATTGTCCATGCTGACAAGGGAGGCAAACATGCGGCCTATAACATCGCGGCTGGAGCTTTCGGAGGATACGATGGGATTGAAGGTTTTCGGGTCGCCGAGAGCGCCGATAATCACCCTTCCGCCATATCTGCCGGGAGCGCATTTGGAGGTGTCGGCGTCAACGGGAACCGGAGTGGAAACATGGAACCGGGGGCTGTCCTGGGCGCGCTCGAACGCTCCGGAGAGCACCAGCAGATACACAGAAATAATTCCGATGAGAATGAGCAAAAGACTCTTCATTCAGTTATTTTACATACCTTTCGCTGCTCGCAAGTCCGCTCCGTATGTCCCTGGCCTTTTCCTCGTAACCGGGCCTTCCCATGAGCGCAAAAGCCGCTCTCTTCCCTTCTTCTACTCCCGGCTGATCCAAGGGGTCTATATTGTACAGCCCGCCGGAAAATACCGTAGCCATTTCAAGAGCATACATGAACTGCCCCACGGTATGGGGAGTGATCTTCGGGAATGTAATGGTCAGATTGGGACGTTTGTTTTTGGTGAGAGCGTAGACTGTCCCCTGTCGTTCGGCTTCGATCAGCTCGGCCATGGTTCGCCCGCCGAGGTAATCGAGCGAAGAATACCCTTTATAAGCCGGTTTCATAAGTAATTCATGGTCGAAATGCTCGACTCGGATTATCGTGAAAACCTTGTCGAACGGTCCTTCCACATAAAGCTGCACCTGCGAATGCTGGTCGGTCACTCCCAGCGCTTTGATAGGGGTCTGCCCGACAAAGACATCCTTCCCGGCGAGATCCTTTTTCTTGCCGAGGCTTTCCGCCCAGAGTTGACGGTACCAGTCTGCCAGGCTATAAAGCCTTGAGGAATAGGGCATCATGACCGACATCCGCTTCTCTTTCTCAAGGTCGAGGAGGTACAGGTAGAGCGCATACAGGTACGCCGGGTTGTCTATGACCGCCGAGTCTCCCAGACGCCTGTCCATTGCCGCCGCGCCATCGAGAAGCTCCCGCACGTCGATGCCTGCGCAGGCGGCCGGCAAAAGCCCGACCGGTGTGAGCACGGAAAACCTTCCGCCCACTCCTTCCGGCACGGGGAAAGTAAGTATTTTTTCCGTTTCGGCTATTTTCCGGAGGTCGCCTTTATGAGGATCCGTGGTAATGACCACGTGGTCACGCCACGAGTTCCCGACATCTTTCTCCAGGAGCTCTTTCACCAGGAGAAACGTCCCCATGGTTTCGGCAGTGGAGCCGGACTTGGTGATGATGTTGTACAGGGTTTTCCGGGGGTCGCAGACATCGAACATGCCGTTCAGGAAATCCGGATCGATATTGTCGGCGAAAAACATCCTCATGCCGCTTTCGGCGCGCCCCGGAAAGACATTGTGGAAGGGATGGCAAAGCGCCCCCACCAGAGCCTGCGCTCCGAGCGCCGAGCCGCCGATGCCCACGTTGATGAAATTTTCATATCGTCCGGCCACACCTTTTGCATAGTCGATGATTCCTGCATAGGGAAGGTCCATGAAAGGAAGGCGTCCGGATTGACGGCGCCTCAAAATATCGGTGTGAACCGTTCCCGCCTTTTTCTTCAGCGAATTCAAGAGACTGTCGGAAATTCCGTGCTCCCCGACAGCGCTCTCGGTCACATTGGTGAAATCAAAGACAATTTGATTATCCATAGCCCAAAACCCATCCTTTCGAGCTATACCGTTCATGTATGGAAAATCGTGCGTACTCCGTTTCCCGGGGCGACGGCTCCTCCCGCGTTACCTGCCCTCCGGCCGCCCGTGCGAAAGATTCGAACAGGGAGGCTTTCAGAGTACCAGTGTCCACCGGACGGCCCAGTGCGGCATCCAGGTCTATGGATTTCCGCGACAGTACTGTTGCGAAACTTGCAGTATCATGACTTTCTTTCAGATAATCCCCTATCCGTTCATGACCCGGACCGGTAAGAATGGAGCCATGCTGGAGAAACACTTCCCTGAAACGCCGTTGAGCGCTGCCTACCATTTTTCTGCCCCGGCAGGTGATCTCGAAGCGTGACGTGCTGAGAAAGCAGGGTGCGGAAGAAAATACTCTCCTCTCTTCTCCGGATGCAGGATTGCCTCTGCTCCAGTCAACCTCGGCGCCGCAGGAGCGGAGAGCTTCCAGAAGCACCGCGCCGATTGCCCGGTAGGTGGCGCTGAGATTACATCCGAACAGGGGATCATGGATAGGGCCGACCACCGAATAGGCAGCTTCACAGTCGTGGAAAACAGCACGCCCGCCGGTCAGCCGCCGGGTGACAGATATGCCATCTTCTATGCATCGGCCATAGTCGAGGACATCCCCTGCTTTCTGGGAATACCCGATGGTAATTGCCGCGGGATCCCATCCGTAAAGGCGGAATGTGGGAAGAGAATGCCCATTGGCCACCGCCTCGACAATGGCTTCATCCAGCGCCATATTAAAAAAAGCGCTCCCTTTGGCAGTATCCAGAAAGCGCCATGTGATTGCCTTCATACTTTTGCTTTGTGCCTCTGTGCCTTCTCTTTCAGTACTGTTTCAACAGTTCCAGACCGATTATCTGGCGCATGATCTGGTTCGTGCCTTCATATATCTGGGTAATTTTGGCATCCCGCATCATTTTTTCAACCGGATATTCTTTCATGTAGCCGCTTCCGCCCATGAGCTGCACCGCATCGGTGGTCACCTGCATGGCGGTATCGGAGGCGACGAGCTTGCACATGGCGGCAGCGCCGGTAATATCCTTGACTCCGGCGTCGATCATGCGGGCGGTGGCATAAATAATGGCACGGGACATCTCAATTTTTGCAGCCATGTCCGCCAGCATGAACTGCACACCCTGGAACAAGCTGACGGGTTTGCCGAACTGCACCCGCTGTTTTAAAAAAGCAATCGCTTCTTCGAGCGCACCCTGAGCAATCCCCAAGGCCTGCGCGGCGATGCCGGGCCGCGATTTGTCGAACGTCTTCATGGCAACGATGAAACCCAGGCCTTCACGACCGATAAGATTCTCCCTGGGCACCCGGCAATCCTGGAAAACCAGCTCCCGTGTGGCGGAAGCGCGGATTCCCATCTTGTTCTCTTTTTTCCCGAATGAAAAGCCGGGGATGCCTTTTTCGACGATAAACGTGGAAGCCCCCCGCGTCCCCCTGGATTTGTCTGTCATGGTAATTACCGAATATATCTCGGCCTCGCCGCCATTCGTTATCCACTGCTTGGTGCCGTTCAGAATATAATGGTCGCCATCGCGGACAGCGGTTGTTTCGATGCCGCTGGCGTCAGAGCCGGCATTGGCTTCGGTAAGACCGAACGCCGCAAGCTTTTTCCCCGCGGCGATATCGGGGAGGTATTTATGTTTCTGCTCCTCTGTGCCATAAAGCAAAATGGGGTAGGTTCCGAGAGCGGTTGCACCGAATGCGAGCGCAATACCGGCGCAGCCCCGTGAAAGCTCCTCCATGGCAATCGACATTTCAAGGACTCCGCCGCCGAAGCCGCCATACTCTTCCGGAATATACAAGCCGCAAATATCAGCCTGACTGAGAACTTTCATGATATCCCAGGGAAAAGTTCCTTCCTCGTCGTATTTGGCTCTCACCTGTTTGATATGGTTTTCGGTAATATCACGGCAGGCATCGCGAATCATCTTCTGGTCTTCGGTCAACTGATAATCAATCATCGATTCCTCTCACATGCCCGACAGGTGAAGCGCCCGGAACATGAAACTTGTTACTCTACCGTTTCTGTATGCTGGCCAGACCTTCTTTTGCCGCTATCTGCTGGGCGGTTTTCTTGTTTTTACCTTTTCCGATACCAAAAGACTCGCCCCGGACAAAAACTTCCACCGTAAACACCTTGTCGTGATCCGGGCCTTCCTCCGAAATGGTCTGATAGGTTGGATGACCAAGTCTCTCTGCCTGTGTCAACTCTAAAAGGAGGCTTTTATAATTTTTCTGTTCATCCCCGAGCATAACCGACTGATTGCTTAATATGGTCCTATAAATAAAATCCTTGGCCGCCTCCAGACCGCCGTCAAGGTAAATCCCGCCGATAATGGCCTCATAGGTATCGGCCACTATCGATGTCCGTTCACGGCCTCCCGCGCCCTCCTCAGAATTACTGAGGAGGATATACTTTTCCAGTCCGACATCCCGGCCGGCAATGGCGGCGGAAGTTTTACTGACCAATATGCTTTTCAGTTTGGTCAGATCGCCTTCCTGCAAGGAGGGATTTTCCTTGAAAATGTAATGGGAGACGACCATGTTGAGCACAGAATCTCCCAAAAACTCCAACCGTTCGTTGGAAAGATCGATGTTACCGTCCCTGGCCTGCGAATAGGATCTGTGTTTCAGGCTCAGGAAAAGAAGGAACGGGTCTTTGAATTTATACCCCAGAGCATTTTCAACTTTTTCAATATCAAAAGGTGGTTTTTTCCCCTGAAAGGGGCGTAGTGCAAACCGAATTATTTTTCCAAACCACCGTACAGCATTCATACATCACTCATCACAAAATTTCTTAACCGCTAATGTGGCATTATGCCCGCCAAATCCGAAGGAGTTGGAGAGGGCGAATGCGACTTCCCGCTCCACTGCAACATTTGGCGTGCAATTCAAATCGCACTCCGGGTCGGGGTTCTCATAGTTAATGGTAGGCGGAATAACGTTGTTCATCACCGCCAGTATGGTGGCGACAAATTCCACAGAACCGGCGCCCCCCAGAAGATGCCCGGTCATCGATTTTGTGGATGATACGTTCATATCGTATGCTTTGGGGCCGAACGCCCGCTTTATCGAATTCGTTTCGGCGGCGTCACCCGCCTGAGTCGAAGGGCAATGGCAGTTGATATAATCGACATCTTTTTTACTCATCCCAGATTTTTCCACCGCCAGTTCCATGGAACGGGCTGCGCTTGCTCCATCTGGAAGCGGGGCTGTGATGTGATAAGCATCCGCAGTGAATCCGACCCCGGTTAACTCGGCAAAAATGGGAGCGCCACGTTTACGGGCATGCTCCAGCTCTTCAAGGACTAACGCCGCTCCCCCTTCACCCATGACAAAACCGTCACGGTCACGGTCGAAAGGACGTGATGCCTTCTGGGGTTCTTCATTACGGCGTGAGAGCGCTTTTATGTTAATGAACCCGGCGATTGAACTTGGGGAGATGGAACCCTCGGATCCTCCGGTGATCATTACATCCGCATCTCCGCGGAGAATCTCATGATAGGCTGTGCCGATCGCATGGGCGCCGGAAGCGCAGGCGGAAACAGTCGCATAATTCGGACCTCTCAACCCGAACATCATGGCTATATGCCCGGCAGCTATATCGCTGATCATTCCCGGTATATAAAACGGGGAGACCCTTCCCGGCCCTTTGTTAATCAGGATCGATACCTGTTCCTCGAGAACATTTATCCCGCCGATTCCCGACCCGAAAACTACACCGGTACGGTACGGGTCCTCGTTTTCCATGGAAAGACCGCTCTGTTTGATCGCTTCATACGCAGTGCAGACCGCATACTGGCTGAAAAGATCAATACGCTTGGCTTCATGGGCATCAATAATAGGTTCGGGGCTGAAATTTTTAACCTCGCCGGCAATCCGCGTTTTATAATTCGTGGCGTCAAACCGGGTAATTATTCCAATCCCGCTCCTGCCAATTTTGAGTGCGTTCCAGAATTCATTCAGGTTGTTTCCGATGGGGCAGATTACTCCCATGCCGGTAATTACAACTCTTCTTTTACTACCCATAACGCATCCTGACCGTTTTCAGTTATTGATTGATCGGGCAACCGCCGTAAAAAAAAGCGCCCAGCCGCGTGTTCTATTCGGTGACTTTATCTTTCAGATAGTCGATGACATCCTGCACCGTGCGCATTTTCTGGGCATCTTCGTCCGAAATTTCCAGATCGAATTCTTCCTCGAAAGCCATGACCAGTTCCACTGTGTCCAGGGAATCAGCCCCCAGATCATCGATAAAAGATGAGTCGTTATTCACCTTGCTCGCTTCTACTCCCAACTGGGAAATTACAAGGTCCTTAACTCTCTGTTCCAAGCTCATTGCAGTTCCTCCCGCGATCAAATGTTGGTTCATACTGTGATTCTATAAATAGCGACAAATCTTAATGCACACAGGTAAAGTTAGATCCTGAAACAAGTTCAGGATGACACGTGTCACGTCATGCCGAACTTGTTGCCGCTTCGCGGGAACGATGAAACCGTTTCGGCATCTATTTGTAAAGTACAGAGCCAATTGCCCCCTATCCCTCTGCCCCTTGCCGCTTCGCGGGTACGATGAAACCGTTTACCCCGAAGGGGGCGAGGGAAGTTTTTGCTCCACAGTCTGTTCCTGCCCCCTCCGGGGGAAGGATGTCCGAAGGACAGAAAGGGGGCTGATTTACATTACCATTCCGCCATCCACCGACAGAACCTGTCCGGTAAGATACGAAGCATCCGGAGATGCAAGAAAAGCAGCCACAGCAGCCACATCCGCCGCCGTGCCCGGTTTTTTCAGTGGTATGGCAGCGAGAAAAGCCTGTTTTGCCTCCGGTGAAAGATGTTCGGTCATTTCTGTCTGGATATAACCGGGAGCGATCGCATTCACCGTAACGCCCCGTGAGGCAAACTCCCGGGCCATGGTCTTGGTGAGCCCGATTACCCCGGCTTTGGAAGCGGAATAATTGGCCTGTCCGGCGTTTCCCATTATTCCTACGACAGAAGCGATGTTAATGATGGTTCCGCTCCGCGCTTTCACCATATGGCGGACCGCTCCTTTGGAGACCAGAAAAGTTCCGGTGAGATTCACTGCCAGCACCATGTCCCAATCTTCTTTTTTCATACGGATCATGAGGTTGTCACGGGTGATCCCGGCGTTATTGACCAGGATATCGATTCTCCCGAAATCCTTCAAAACCGCATCGAGGGCGGCATCAACCTTTTCCTCATCGGCCACATTCATGAAATACGCTTTTATCGTTCCCCCGCCTTTCGCCAACTCAAGAGCGGCGGCATTCGCCAGAGTTATATTCATGTCGCACAGGGCAATGGCAGCTCCTTCGGAGAGAAACCGCTCCGCAATCGTCCTGCCGATCCCCTGGGCACCTCCGGTGACGAGCGCCATCTTGCCTTCAAGCCTCTTCATGCAAAACCTCCCAAATATCAGCGGGTTCGGACACCGGTTTAACCTCTATCTCTTCAACAGTCCGCTTTATCAGACCGGCCAGAACATTCCCCGGGCCGAGTTCCAGGGCTTCGGTTATTCCATCGCAAACCATATTCTGCACCGTTTCGGCCCATCGCACCGGCGATGTCAGTTGAAGCACCATCAAACGACGTATTTCACCGGCATCCGTAACCGGTTTGGCGGTAACATTGGCATAGACGGGAATCCTTGCATCGGTAATCCTGATTCCATCCACAACTGCGTTAAATTCTTCGCGGGCTTTTTCCATGAGCGGCGAATGGAATGCGCCGCTGACCGGGAGGGGAATCACACGCTTTGCCCCTCGTTCTCTCAGGAGCACTCCGGCCTCTTCCACCGCATCTTTCTCTCCGGAAATAACCATCTGAAGAGGCGAATTGATATTGGCTACCACCACATTCCCAGTAACCAGACGGCACACTTCCCGGACCACTTCACAGGTAAGTCCGATCACCGCAGCCATGTTTCCTCTGCCTTCCGGGTCCGCGCCATCCATGAGCCTGCCGCGTGCGGAAACAAGGGAAAAACCAGTCTCAAAATCATAGACGCCCGCAGCATACCATGCGCAGAACTCCCCCAGGCTGTGGCCGGCTGCGGCGTCAGGAACGAGTCCATGCTTCTTCAAAACTTCAGTCAAGGCCGCTTCCACAGTGAACAGAGCCGGCTGGGTATAGAGAGTCCGCGAAAGCTTTTCCATCGGACCGGAGGCGCAAAACTCCAGCATGTCATATCCGGCAAGCCCGGAAGCCTGTTTGAACAGGTCCCCGGCTTCAGGAAATGATTCGGCCGCTACGATTCCCATCCCAACCGACTGGGCGCCTTGTCCCGGATATATCCAGGCTTTTTTTGCCATCAAAATCTCAAAAGAGTCGAGCCCCAGGTCATTCCGCTGCCAAAAGCCACCAACACCACGGTGGATCCTTTTTTCAACAGGCCGTCTTCCATCGCTTCGGCCATGGCAATCGGGATGGTGGCGGCGGAGGTATTTCCATATCGGTCGATATTAACGTACGCTCTTTCCGGCGGTATATCAAGTTTTTTTGCAGTGCTCAGGATGATCCGCAGATTCGCCTGATGCGGAATCAGCAAGTCCATATCGCACACTTTCAGGGAATTTCGCTTGAGAATGTCCTTTACGGCTTCGGCCATCGAGGTAGTCGCTTTTTTATACAGACCTTTTCCGGTCATCTTCAGGAAGTGCATTCCGCTTTTGACCGTCGTCTCGTTCGCCGGAAACCGCGAACCGCCCCCCGGCATGTAGAGAAGGTCCGCATTCGAGCCGTCGGAACGAATGATACTATCGAGAATCCGTCCGCCCTCTCCCTCTCGTGACACCACAGCGGCTCCGGCGCCATCCCCGAAGAGCACGCAACTGCTCCGATCTGTCCAATCAATGATCCGTGATAATGTCTCCGCACCGATGACCAGAACATGGTTCGCCTGCCCGGCGATAATCATGGAAGAAGCGATCGAAAGCCCATAGATGAATCCCGTACAGGCAGCGGAGATATCGAAAGCCGCCGCATTTTTCGCCCCGATCGTCTCCTGTACAAAACAGGCGGTGGCAGGAAATCCCATCTCGGGAGTCATGGTCGCCACCATAATCACATCGATGTCAGAAGGTTTGAGTCCCGCTTTACCGAGCGCTTTCATTGCCGCAGAAGAAGCAAGGCTGGCGGTTGTATCGTGCTCTTCAGCAATATGACGGGTAACAATTCCCGTTCTGGTTCGTATCCATTCGTCTGTGGTTTCAACCATCGTTTCGAGGCGGCTATTATCCCAAACCTGCGATGGTACTGTGAATCCAAGCCCTGTAATAACCGGGTATTTATTCATTGGTTACGGTAGAATTCCTTGTAAGCTCATTTTTGATAAGCACGTTCACATCTTCAAAAACAAGTTGACGCGCCACTTTTACCGCATTGGTAATTGCAACCGGAGTGGAATTACCGTGACAGATAATACTAATGCCGTCGACACCCAAAAGAGGCGCCCCGCCGTACTCTTCAGGGCTCATATCTTTCTTGATCTCCTTGAATACCGGTTTCATCATCAGTGCAACGAGTTTTCGAGACATGCTCCGTTCGGTCTTCTGCCGTAATTGATAGGTGATGAAACTGAAGATACTCTCGGCAAATTTCAAAATCACATTCCCCACGAATCCGTCGCATATCACCACATCTGCAACACCCTTGAAAATATCACGGCCCTCGACATTGCCGATGAAGTTCAGACCGGAGCTTTCCAAAAGGGTGTAGGTTTCGCAGGTGAGCTCATTCCCCTTGGTTCGCTCCTCGCCATTATTCAACAGCCCGACCCTGGGATTTTCATAACCGAACACATGCCGGGTAAAAATCGAAGCCATGACTGCAAACTGATAGAGATGCACCGGCTTGCAATCGGTGTTTGCGCCCATATCAAGAATGGCCACAGTTTTCTTTTCCGAGGGGAACATTCCCATAATCGCCGGCCTTTGAACACCCGGCAGCCGTCCCATGTACAGGAGAGAAGCGGCCATGGCGGCTCCGGTATTCCCCGCCGCTATCACCGCATCCGCTTCCCCGGACCTGCAGAGTTTGTTGCAGAGTACTATCGACGAGTTTTTCTTGGAACGAACCGCCCGGCCGGGACTTTCTGACATGTCGATAACTTCCTCGGCATGAACGACAGAGAGCCGATTCAGTAAATCCTGGTTTGGGGGAAGAGAATTTTTCCGACTGCCTTTGGAACTGACTATACGGTGAAGGCAGTCTCTCACCAGTTTTTCTTCACCCACCAGCTTGATTTCCACATCGGGAAAGCGCCGCACCGCTTCCAGGCTTCCCTCGACGAGAACATCCGGGAAATGATCCCCTCCCATGGCATCTACGGCTATTCGAATTATTCTGCCTGACATGTATTCACCGGTTACGCTTCCGCGGGTTCAATAACCTGTCTTCCCTTGTAGTATCCACATTCCGGACATACCCTATGGGGCATTACCGGCTGGCCGCAGTGGGCGCATGTGGCGACAGCGGGAATCTCGAGTTTCCAGTGGGTTCTCCGCAGTCCTTTACGGGATTTCGATGTTTTTCGTTTTGGAACAGCCATAAAAAGCTCCTTTCATTATCTTTGTTATCTTTTTTTCAGTTCTTCCCTGCTCAAAATTTCCGATAGCGCCTGCCAGCGGGGATCCTCGGTCTTCTTCTCACATCCGCACTCCCCCTCATTCAGATTATGCCCGCAGGAATAGCATAAACCCCTGCAATCCTCCCGGCAGACGGGTTTCAGCGGTAACGCAAGGATGACAGAATCCCGGACATAATCGGTAATGTCCAGCGTGGCAACATCATGCTCCACATACAAGAGCCGCTCCTCGTCCAGTTCTTCCTCTTCTTCGGATAACTGCGGAACCGGCTCGCCGACAGGCATTTGCTTCACTACCAGGGAAAATGTCCCCGACACCTCCATAGCAAAAGGCTTCAGGCAGCGCGCACAATTCACCATAACCGATGTGATCGCTTCACCTTTTACTATGGCCAGATTACCATCGCGATGGACCTGACAGATGACTCGAATATTATCGTCCGGGGAGTAATCCTCGCTCTGGATATCAAGGTCTCCGGCGTTTGCGATGAGCTCAAAGGCTTCACCTTTGAGCTGAGGTTTAAAAACAGTTATTTCCATAAAATATATCCTTTTATAATACTAAACCAAACAGCATATGTCAAGCCGGAAATGGCGCTGCTCTGGCAATCCCCCATTTTTTATTCGGCGATAAATATACCATATACTTATCTGCTCTTTAGACAAAATCCCCCCGCCGCATAAAGCGGCGACCCCCTTATTAAGGGGGTAAAAGCTGCCTGCCAACATGATTCCCCCCTTAATAAGGCAGGGGGGATTAGTCTTTCAAGAGGACTTGAACCCGAGAATATTTTTAAAATATATTTTCGTGGAAAGATAAGCATCATAAAGAGTTACAAAATATTGATTTAAAAAATTAAGGGGATGGCCAGGATAAAAAAAAGTCCGGCTCTTTGGCCGGACCTTAATGTAAGTTTTGACGCCCGCTCTTACTTGAGAAGGGTCATCTTCATAGTCCTGGAAAAATCTCCGGAGGTGACAGTGTAGAAATACACACCGGCAGAGAACCTTGAGGCATTCCAGGTCGCCGAATGGTTACCCGCATTCATGGTGGTGTTCACAACTGTATCAACCTTCTGTCCCGCCGCATTGAAAATATCGACCGTCACTTTTCCGGCTTTTGCCAGAGTAAAGCTGATCGACGTGGCGGGGTTGAAGGGGTTCGGGCTGTTCTGAGCCACC
>JAUYCD010000190.1 GCA_030692375.1 Candidatus Latescibacter sp.
TGGATGATATAAAGAATGTTCCAAATCTCGTTTTCTTTGCCCAAATTATTTTTATTGAAATTTACTCCACCATCGACAAGGCTAATATAGGGTCGTAATGTCCTGGTCTGCGCATCCCTAAGCGCTACAAACTGAAGACACATAACAATGAAGACTGCAAGTGTGCAAATTACGCTTACAATCTGGATTCCTATTGTGAGCCGGGATTGACGCATCATGAATTCGGGAGGGTTCTTCTCATCTTTCGCTTTGGTCAACGGAATTCTCCTTTGTATAACCATGGAATCATACTATACAAGGGAACTTTTATCAATTAAAATATAATAAGGTAACAAGTCAAGCGGAAAGATTTAGGCACTCAGGCACTTTATTTCCTCGGTTCATGATCGTTGAAACGGGCGAAATAGAAAAACTTGGTCGGTTTTTCAAACACATTGAAATTGACGTACCAGACCTTGTCGTTGGGTGGTATCTCATAAGCCGAGCCGAAGGGCAGCTTCCATCCTGTTCCTTGAAAAGAACGTTATAATTCTGATTGCTCTTGAAAGGCGGGTCAAGGTACACGAGGTCAACGGACTCGGAGTCGATGTGCTGCCTTAGAACATCCAGGTTGTCGCCGTAATAGAGCGTCTTATCCATTTTCACCAGCCTTTTTTTTTCTTTGTTACTTTGGCACTCAGGCACTCAGGCACTATTTTTTTGCATCAAAGAGCACGGTCGCCTCGCTGCACTCGGTCGCGGGATAATCTCTCACCGTAATGGATTTGCCGCCGGCCGATTCGATCTCGTACCCGGTGTCACCGGCCAGGAGGCACAGCCCTTTGAGCTTCAGGTTTCCGGGAATGGCATTTTTCAGGGTAAAGGTGCGGTCTTTCACCGAGGCGACCAGGAATGTCATCCTGGCTTTTGCCAACGTACACTGAGCTTGTCGAAGTGTACCACCGCTTGTTAGCTCCGTGCCGTCGAGAAGATACATCTGGATGACCTTCCCCTGTGAATCCGTGGAAACGAATCCGAAACTTCCGGTCATGGTCACAGGGCCGTATTCACGCTTTTTCTGATCGAGCGCCGAGATGATGTAATCCGTGCGGCCTTCCAGCTCTACAGCCACCGCTAAAGCCCCCGTATCGGGATCGTCAATCAGCAGGCGCGCCGCTTTGATCGGGGAAGCACCCCCCTGATACGGCACGGTCACCGTGGCAAAACGACTCACCAATTTTGTGGAATTGAGCGGGCTGAGCTTGTCGAAGCCGCGCTCGGCGATGATTTCCTGGACAGGAGGGGCGTTCAGATCGCTTCCCTTGTTGGTGCGCCATCCGGGGGCGTCGGTTACCAGAAGACGGCTTACCGGGCTGAGCATGATCATATCAAGGCGGACTCCGTTATAGTCCCAGGTTACTGTAAACGGAATTTTGGGGACAGCGGCACGGATGTTGGAGAGCCACCTGATTTCTTCCTGCACCGGACTGGGATCGGCGCCGTCGACCTTCACCAGTTTGCCGTTGCAGTTCATCGAGTACTGGTGTTTCATGCCGCCGCTCACCCGGAAAAAGTCGACCATGTAGGTCTGACCCGGCGATATCTGCACGAGGGCGGTGGTGCGGCGGTACTGGTCGCACTGCCGGTATGCGTTTGCGGAGGCCTGGACTACCTCCACCGCAGGGACGGCGGCGAAAAAGTCCAGGGTGGAATGGCATTTCTCGCCATCCTGGCTGGCGCCGTCCACGGTTACTATGTTGTGAGACAGGGTGCTGCGGGTCCAGGCGTTACGGGGATCGTCCCAGATGTATCCCCGGTCGGAAGCCAGTTCCTGGCCGAGTGCGCTGTACATGACGCCGAGCGTATCGTAGTGACGGTGCCCGCCGTGCGCGTAGCCGTTGAAGTAGAGCGCGGTGTTTCCGCCCGGCTGCCCGCCGCGCATGACCGCCACATGCCATCCGGGGAACCATTCGGAGCGGAGGGGCAGCGGCGCTTTAGCCCCGCCCCGGATGCCTGGATTACGGTTCCAGAGGGCGAATTCGCTGCCCTTTTCAGCCAGAGGGACACCCATGACCTCTTCGAGCAGCCCGGCATACCTCTCGCTGTAACGGTCGGTCAGAATCTCGGCGTAAATGGGGCTGATTCCTTCCCCGAAATGGGTGTCTCCGATCACGGGGTATTTCCGGTTAAAATTGAGCATCCGCACCATGCTTTCCAATGCAAGCTGGTATCTTCCGACGCTGGTGAAGGGATTGAAGTTCTTGAGCACATCCCCGTTTTTCGGGGTATAGCCCGGCGGGTCGGTGTAACCGAGGAGAATTTCCGGTATGTTCTGCATAAGGCTTAAATGCATATCAGAATACGATGGCGATTCCTCGCAGAAACCGTCGAAATGGAAACTGTTGCCCATCAGAAGCTCGAAACCTTCGAGGGAGCGCCGTACGCTCTCCGGGCGCTTGAAGAGAATGCCGACCGCCCCGCTCAAAGCCCTTCCCGGGCCGCACTTGTTGTTGATTTCGTCCCAATTATCCGAATCGGCAGAGCCGGCGAGAATCAGATCGTTCACAATCCGCTTGTCCATTTCCTGAGTCACTACGGGGGTTCCGTCGGCATGCTTCGCCTCGTGAATCAGGTCATAAGCTATTGTCATATTGAGGATAAAAGAGGCGTCGCTCCCGCTGCATCCGAAGCGCCCTGCACCCCAGAAACCGTTATTCAGCTCCGCATATCCGTTTCTCGTATGCAGGCCGGGAAAAGCGGTTATGATGGTTTCAATAGGAAAGCGGCCTCCTCGGGGGTTTTTTCCTATCTCTCTCGCGGCTTCTCCGCCCGGGCAGTCCGCATAGGTGCCGTTATAGGAATGATAGAGCCATTTCGGATAAACTTTCGCCGCAAGATCCATGATCAGCGCCGCCCGGTCGGCGTATTTCACCTCTCCGGTTACAGCGTACATCTTAGCCATCGGAAGTATCTGCGAGAAACACCAGGCGGCTTTCCGGTAGCGCAGGATGCCGCTGAAGCTGGTATGCACCGGCCAGGACGCCCACCGGAACGCATATTTGCCGGACTTGTCCCCAGGATTCGCGATCTCTTCCGGGGTCAGGTAGAATGTAAACGTCTGACCCATCTTTTTTGCGGTCATGCTCCCTTTTTCCGGATAACCGGGATTGGGATAGACTGTCACGCAGTAACGGCATTTCAGATGTTCAGGGTCCTTGATGCTCCACTCATAGATACCGGTTTCGCCCATGGTCGACTTTTTTCCCACACAGACAGGGCAGCTCTGACCGTACTCAGGCCAGGGGGTGGTGTCGGATATCATGTTCTGGAAAAGAGAAGGCTCGACCGCCAGGGCATACTCGGTATTCCTTTTCCAGTCCTGGACAATAGTCTGCGCCCAGGGATAGCGTTTCATATTTTCACGGGCGCTGGCGACATTTTTTGCCTTGTACAGAGTCACCGGCTCTGCAAAAGTGGAGAGCCAGCCGGCGAACACGGTAGAGATAAAAACCGCCATGAAGAAAAGAGTTTTCATTTTGGCCATAATGGTATTCCTTTCACGAAAATTAAAGATTATTTTCCATGTATAATGTTGTAGATTAACGACAAGTAAAAATGAAATCAAGTGAATTCCATGCGGATGCCGAAATCAGGAGTATTTTTCTGATCTTTTCTTTCCGGATTTTTTGCGATACTTTAATGACGACAGAATTCATTGAAAGGAGGTTTGCGCCATGCTCCGTTTCCTGTATACAGTTCTATTTCTCTGGTTTGTTTTACCTCCGCTATCCGGCTACTGCTCCCATCTTCCGCTGAAAGCCGGAGCGGCGAAAATCAAAATCACCCCGATGATTCCGATTCCCCTTTCCGGTTTTTATGTCCGCCAGGGAATTTTCAAGGGGGTACATGACGATCTCTATGCCCGCGCGGTGTCATTCGAGTCGGAGGGAAAAGAAGCGCTCATAATCTCGGTCGATACTTGTATCCTCTCGGACACGTTCTGGGACGACCTGACCGCCCGGATATCAAAAAAATATCCCATTGCAAGAGACCATATCTTCCTCTGCGCCAGCCACACCCACGGCGGTCCGGCGCTTTACGAACCCCCGGAGAAAAAGGATCTGGACACATCCTGGCTGGAGAAGAACCCGTATCTGGAAAAGCAGAAAGCCTATACCGAAGAGATCAAGGAGAAAATGGTCCAGGTCGTCGGCGACGCCCGTAAAAAGCTTGAGCCGGCCCGTATCGGGTATGGCTCCGGCTCGGCGGCCATCGGCGTAAACCGCCGCGCACGCACGGTGAAAGGGGACATCTGGCTCGGTGTAAATCCCGAAGGCCCGGTAGACCGTGAGCTGCGGGTGGTCAGGATCGACAGTGTGAATGGAAAGACCCTGGCGCTCATGTTCAATATCGGCTGTCACGGCACCAGCATGATTTCCGAATCGATCACCGGCGACTGGTGCGGGCTTACCGAGCAGTTTGTCGAGAAAGTATGGGGAAATGAGGTTGTCGCCTGCTTCCTTCCGGGCGCCGGTGGGGATGTGAATCCCATTTATGAAGAAAAGACCGTGTTCGACGCCCGCACCGGCGGGGCCGATGTCCTGGCGGCCATAGCAGGCGAAGAAACGATACGGGTGGCTAAAGGGATAACCTGTAAAACGGAAGGGCCACTGGAAGCTTCCCAGCGTGTGGTCACACTCCCCGGGAAGAAATATCTCGGCCTGCTCGGCTTCGATCCCAAATACGATGAGCTTGCCAAAGATACATCGCCTGTCCCGCCCTCCACCCTTAAAATGAGCGCCCTGCATGTGGGGAATATTGTTTTCGCCGCCTCCTCGGGCGAAATCTTTTCCGAAATAGGGATGGAGTTGAAGAAGAAATCGCCCTACAGTCAGATGCTCTTCATGGGCCTCACCAACGGGTATTCGGGATATGTGCTTACCGACAAGGAACTCGGCCGCGGGTATGAATACAACGCTACAGTCATCAAGAGCGGCGGCCAGGCAGCGGTGGTGAACACCCTGCTCGACATGATGGGGGAATGGTAAATACCCTCACCCCCTACCCCCTCTCCCACTCCCGATGGTCGCGGGCGAGGGGGCAAGGAAAGGAAGATAAAAATAGGTTATGTAGATCAAGTTGAATAATCTTAGAGGCTTTTGCAAAAGTCGTGTTATACGTAAAAAGAAAACGAGTTTTTTTAATACAGCCCCCTAACCCTCGGTCCCTTTCCCCCTGAAGGGGGCAAGGGAAGTCGTTGCTCCACAGTCTGTTCCTGCCCCCTCCGGGGGAAGGATGTCCGAAGGACACGGGGTCCCCGCTCGTACGAAGTACGTGCGGGGTGGATTGAAGGGGGCTGCTTCAAACAATCTCGACTTTTGCAATTGGCTCCTTACAAATTCTGATTCAAAAATTTTCCCCTACAAATTACATTACGAAAGGGGACTCCAATCCCCCTCGCCCGCTTGCGGGAGAGGGGGTAGGGGGTGAGGGATTTTTACGCGTTTATTGCCGCTTCGAACTTCTCTTTGAAGATGGTCAGCGCCTCACGGATCACATCCACATTTCCCGGAGCTTTCTTGTCCGCCACAATCTGCAGCGGGGCGCTCATACCGAGCGCGGGGAAGTATCCGGCTTTGGTGATCGATTTGATATACTCCGGGCCGGTGACATAGTCCACCGCGCCGGTGGGCATGATGATGCGGCCGTTGTGACGCTCCCGGACATACGGGGCGAGCAGGTCGGCCACACCCTTGGGACCGTGGGAGCGCGCCGGGAAAATCTTGATGGCGTCAGGCTCGTTTTCGTCATCGCGCTCGATGAAGTAGTTGAGCTCGCTCGGAGTGAAGACCGCCGGGGCGCAGAAGCGGCTCGCGGAGTGAGAAATCTTGACGAATTCCACTCCGGGAGCATATCCTCCCATGACATTGGCGGGGGCGACGATCATATCGAATCCCATCTCGATGGCGGTTTCAAGCTCATTCGGGTTGATGATCGAACCGACACCGAGGACGAACGGTTTGTTTTCGGGAGCGGCGGCGCGGCGCATTATAAGCTCCTGCATCCCTTCCTTGAGGAGGCCGGGATCGATGCGGAATGTGCACTCGCTCACATAACCGGCCTGGTACACTTCCCACATGGTGTCCACAAAATGCCGGGGCGCCTGGATATGACTCTTGTTCATGACCACGACCACTCCGCTTTTCCGGAGCGCCGTATCCACCCGTTTTACATCGTACTTGTAATCTGCCATTCTTAAAATCTCCCGTGGTTTTTATGAAAACATGTAATTCGGTTCACGTAATACCAAGTTGCGTTCGAACAGGATAGTTAACCGTATTCCCATAGATGCTGAAACAAGTTCAGCATGACGGCGCACTTGTCACCCTGAATTCATTTCAGGGTCTATTGCACGCTTACTTCACTGAACGCAACTTGGTAAGAAAGCCTCCCACTATCTTTATTATCTCAGTGCGCTTACCCCGCCCCCGCTCTTGGCGCGCTTTATCTCTTTCTCGATCATGGACAGGGTGGCCATGGTGGTGTCGCCCGGGAACTCCTGAACAATAATGCCATGCGCCGCACCGTAATCGACAGCTTCCTCGGTGGGCTTTCCCATCATGAGCGCCCCTGCTACACCGCTGCAGAAGGAGTCCCCGCCGCCGGTACGGTCGGCAATTTCGACTTTCTCACGGACAACTGCCTGGTAGATTTTGTTGTCGGCCACATCGAAGAGTACTGCGCCCCAGTTGATAAGGTCTGCGGAGAGAGCGCTGCGGAGCTGAGTGCCGATAAGCCTGAGGTTCGGATAGTCCCCGGCAACCTTGTGGAGCATGTCGGTGTAGGCGGCCATGAACACTTCCATAGGCTCCTCCTTGCCGATCTTGCGGGTCTCATAGCCGAGGGCGTCGAAGAAATCGCCCTGGTTGCCGACGAGGAATTCCACATGGGCGACGATCTTGCGGTTGTTGGCGCGGGCTTTTTCCTTGTCCGGCTCCACTTTCGAGCGGTAGTTCAGGTCGTAGGAACGGAAAGCGCCATACTTCCCGGCAGCTTTCATGGCTTCCAGTGCGAAATCGGCTGTCTCTCGCCCAATACAGGAGAAGATCCCGCCGGTGTTGAACCAGCGCACACCCTGGGCGAAGAATTTGCCCCAGTCGAAATCACCAGGTTTGAGAGTGGAAGCGGGGGTATGGGCGCGATAATATTCGGTAACAGAAGGGAGAACGCCTCTTCCTTTCCAGGTGAAATTGATGCCGTTGTGGAGGGTACCCTTACCATCGGTGGCGAATTTCCCCTTCCCGGAGGGGCTGAACCAGATGATGTTGGAGGTGTTGACCCCCGCTTCCTTGAGCTGGTGCTCGATGTTCCTCCCGATGCCGTCATCCACGAGCGCGGTCACAACCGCTCCCCGCATTCCGTATGCGGCGGAGATGCCTTCCGCGACATTGGTCTCGCCGCCGCCATGCCAGATGCGCGCGCTCTTCGCGCGGGCGGTGGGAACATCACCCGGGTCGATGCGCATCATGACTTCGCCAAGCGAGACGAGATCGTAGGTGGTCTCTCCGGCCAGTTTGAAGGTAAACGTGCTTGCCATAGGCGTATCCTCCTGTGCGTATCAGTGTGGCGTATATGGGGGAACAAACGAATGTGATGGCAATCTAAGTTCCAACAGGATGCAAGATACTATATGCGGGGGAAAAAGG
>JAUYCD010000191.1 GCA_030692375.1 Candidatus Latescibacter sp.
TTAAAAAATAACCGATTATGCCTTGTCTTGCAGTCTTTTAAGTCCCCATTCGGGGGATTTAGGGGGCTGTATTTTACACTCACAGAGACTAAAATACTGTTTTCATGCATAATTCGGGCCAAATGACATAACCGGATTATATTAAAAGGATTTTAATTTTAATTCAGTCTTAATGAAGACGAACACATGCGTAAGATTGGCAAAGTAACCTAAAGTTTATGTGGATCTCTCTCACGGAATAAAGAAATTCAAGGAATTGCAGAAAAAATATGTTTGGAAATGGCCTTGATAAAATTCGAAAACAGTTTTAAATTAAGTTATGTTGATGAAAAGAAAAATTTTTGAAAGGACAGTAAGCCATGGCAAAAATTATTGACGGCAAAGCTATCGCCCTGGAAATGCAGGAGGAGATGAAAGCTCAGGTGGCCGAATTAAAGATTAAAGGCATTATACCGGGTCTTGCGGCCATCCTTGTCGGAGATAATCCGGCCTCAAAAACCTATGTTCGCAACAAGGAAAAAGCCTGCGAGCGAATAGGAATATATTCCGATGTTTACCGGCTTCCCGCTTCGACCTCTGAAGGTGATCTTATCGCCCTGGTGGATGATTTAAACAACGACAGGCGCATTCACGGGATTTTAGTTCAACTCCCTCTTCCTGCTCACATCGATGAGGGAAAGATGATCATGAAAGTCGACCCCGACAAAGATGTGGATGGTTTCCATCCGGTTAATGTGGGGAAAATGGTGATCGGCCAGCCTGCATTTCTCCCCTGCACTCCCCATGGCTGTAAAATTCTTTTGGAACGCAGCGGGATCGAAACAAAAGGGAAACATATGGTGATACTCGGGCGTTCAAATATTGTAGGAAAGCCTCTGGCAAATATCATGCTCCAGAAATCGAAGGGAGCGAATGCCATTGTCACGGTATGTCATTCCGCCACAAAGAACATTGCCGATTACACCCTTCAGGCCGATATTCTGGTGGCCGCGACCGGCAAACCGCATCTGGTCACCGCGGACATGGTCAAAGAGGGGGTAGTGGTTATCGATGTGGGAATGAACTGGATCGATGACCCTTCTCATATCAGCGGAAAGCGGCTGGTCGGAGATGTGGATTTCGAAGCGGTTTCTAAAAAGGCATCGGCGATTACCCCGGTTCCCGGTGGCGTCGGTCCGATGACCATCACCATGCTCATGCACAATACCATCCAGTCGGCTTTACGGTTCCACGAACAAGCCAGGTGATTGCACATCTGCCCGATAATGAGTGAATTTGAAAAGAGAGTGGTTGAATACTGCAACCGTCACCGGCTCCTTTCCGGAGGAGACAGGGTCCTTGCAGCCCTGTCCGGCGGAGGTGATTCGGTGGCTCTGCTCTCATGCCTGACGAGAATTAGGGGTATTCTCGGTTTCACTCTCGAAGCGGCGCACCTCAATCATTCCCTCCGTGGACCTGAATCCGATGAAGATGAAACATTCACGCGGGAATTATGTGACCGTTTGAAAGTTCATCTGACTGTATCGAGGCTCGCTTTAGGAGAGTTGAGAAAAAAAGGGGAATCGCTGGAGTCCGCCGCCCGTAAGGCCCGTCAAATGTTTCTTGAAACGGTCGCCCGGGAACGAAACCTCTCGAAGATTGCCACCGGTCATACCAGCGACGACCTGGCTGAAACAGTTCTCCAGCGCATAATCCGGGGAACGGGACCATCCGGTCTTGCGGGGATTCTTCCTGTACGCGATAATATATGGATTCATCCGCTCCTCGACCGGTCTCGTGACGATGCCCGCACGTATCTGCATGAACTTGGTATTGGATATCGCGAAGATTCATCTAACAGTGATCCCGCTTTTTTCCGGAACAGAATCCGTCACGAATTGCTTCCCCTGTTGAAAAACCGGTTTTCCCCGAATATGACCGGCGCACTTACCCGGCTGGCGGAGCTTTCACGGGTACAGGAAGAATATCTTCACGGGAAAATGCTTGAGTCCTTCGAGCGGTGTTGTTTCTTTGCCTGTTCCGGTAAAATACTCCTTGATAAACCGGTATTGATGCGTTATCATCAGGCATTGCAACAGCGGATAGTAAGACATTGCCTTGGGGTTTTGGAAGGAGGCGGCCGGGACACAGACATGGGAGAAATCGAGCGTATCCTGGATTACCTGTCTCTCGAACAGTCCGGGATAATGGATGTCTCTTCCCGGATTCGTTTAGGAACAGCAAAGGATAGAGCAGTTTTTGTCAGGTTTTCTCAGCAGTACGATCCCCTTCCACTGGCCATGCCCGGTGAAACACAAATTCCGCAGGATGGCTGCATCACGGTCAGAGAAGTATCCGCTTATGTGAACGTTGACGGGAGAAACGCCGTTCTGGTCAAACCGGAGATGGTCAGGAAGTATGGTCCTATGACCATTGGCCCTGCAAAAAAAGGGGAATACATGATCCCTTTCGGGATGCAGAGACCCGTCAAAATATATGATATCTTCTCCGCCGTTTCCATTCCCCAGGTGTTAAGGGAATCATTTCCGGTGGTACGCGCCGGAGCAGTTCCGGTGTGGATACCCGGTCTGAAATCATCGGAATGTTTACGAATCCATGGAGAATACGAAAAAGTACTGCACATGAGCTACCATGATGGGCCGTTGTGGAGATGAACTCCCTTTCCGGCAGGTGATCACTCATCACGGAATTGAACCGGTTGTTCCGGCAGCAATAACCGACAGCGGGATTTCGGAACAACAGTTATTTGACAACATAAAAAAAAAGGAAATTGACAAAACCATGTTTCAGAAAGAAAAACCGTATTATCCTCAGGATGATCCGGAAAAGCCTAATGATCCAAAATCGCGTCCGGACAGACGCGACCTGTTACGAAAAAAGAGACCCACACCGGGTTCTCCTCCTTCCGGTAAATCGGGAGGTAAATCCGGATGGTCATTCGGGCATCGCATTGCGTTCCTCTTTCTCCTGGTCCTGCTCGGAGTATTCCTGTGGAAACAGATGAATTCCCAGACGGCTAATTACGCAAAGGTAAGCTATACCCAGTTTGACAGTCTCGTCGCTACAAAAAAGATTATCAAAATAAAAATCCGCGAGGGCGGCAACCTGGAAGCCAAGCTTTCCGAGCCAATGAAACTCGGCAAACCGGGTGATGTCAATAATTATGACGGCATTGTTACCCAGGTTGGGACTTTCGACCAGGCATTTTTGAAAGGGCTTGTCGGCCAGGGAATAGAAGTCAGCATCGAGCCGGAAAAGACCTGGGTAAACATCCTTGTTTCCATTCTGCCCTGGGTGCTGATCATTGGTGTGTGGCTGTTTATTCTAAGGCAAATGCAGGGCGGTCCCAAAGGCGTCTTCACGTTCGGAAAATCGAAAGCCAAGCTCTTCGCCGAAAACACTACCAAAGCTACTTTTGCCGATGTCGCCGGTGTTGAAGAAGCCAAAGAGGAACTTCAGGAGATCATTGATTTCCTCAAGGATCCCCGTAAATTCCAGCGCCTGGGCGGGAAAATCCCCAAAGGTGCGCTTCTGGTAGGACCTCCGGGTACCGGAAAGACTCTCCTGGCCCGCGCTGTCGCCGGTGAAGCAGGCGTGCCGTTCTTCAGCATGAGCGGCTCAGACTTTGTTGAAATGTTTGTCGGTGTCGGTGCATCAAGGGTCAGAGACCTCTTCGAGCAGGGAAAGAGCAATGCCCCCTGCATCCTTTTCATCGATGAGATCGATGCCGTAGGCCGACAGCGCGGCGCAGGTATCGGCGGCGGTCATGATGAGCGCGAGCAAACTCTGAACCAGCTCCTGGTAGAGATGGACGGCTTCGAATCGAATGAAGGAGTTATTCTCCTGGCCGCTACCAACCGCCCGGATGTTTTGGACCCGGCGCTCCTCCGTCCGGGAAGATTCGACCGTCAGATTGTGGTGGACTGGCCGGATGTCAAAGCCCGCGAAGCGATTCTGAAAGTCCATGCTAAAAGAATCCAGATTGACCTGAAGGTTGATCTGGAAAAAATCGCCAAGGGGACGCCGGGTATGACCGGCGCCGATCTCGCCAATGTAGTGAACGAGGCAGCCCTCCTTGCCGCCCGGTTAAACCGAAAGAAGGTCACCATCTCTGATTTCGAGGAGGCAAAAGACAAGGTAATGATGGGCGCCGCGCGAAAAACGCTGGTGATCACCGAGGATGAGAAACGTCTCACCGCTTATCATGAAGCCGGACATGTGCTGGTTTCAAAATTCATTATCGGCGCCGACCCGGTCCATAAAGTCTCCATCATCGCTCGCGGACGGGCATTGGGATTGACCCATTTCCTGCCCCAGGACGAGCGTCACAACTGGTCGGTAAAATTCTGCATGACCCAGTTGACAGTTCTCCTCGGCGGCCGTGCGGCTGAAATGATCAAATTCGGCGACATCACCAACGGCGCCGCAAACGACATCGAACGCGCCACCAACATGGCCCGTAAGATGGTATGCGAATGGGGAATGAGCAAGAGACTCGGGCCGCTCACCTTTGGCAAGAAGGATAGCGAGATTTTTTTAGGCCGTGAGATAGCCACTCATAAGGATTATTCCGAACAGACCGCGATTGCGATCGATCAGGAGATCCGCAAGTACATGGAAACTGCCCAGCAGCAGGCGGAAGCGATTGTATTCGAGCATACCGATAAACTGGAAGCGCTGACCGCCGAACTCCTTAAAAAAGAGGTACTGGCCGGCGATGAGATTGATATAATCCTTAATGGTGATAAACCTCTTAAGGGAAAGCCGGAAATCGAACTCATTGCACCGGAAGCTCTCCCAAAGGAGGCGCCGGTTCAGAAAAATCCGAACCGTAAAAGACGGAACCCGCGGTCAAGGAGCAAACGCCAGGTTGCCACAGCGGAAAAACCCCATGAACAGGATGTGATGGCCGCAAGCACCGAAACAAACAACGAACCACAAAAAGACATTCCGGTACATGCAATTACGACTATTATACAGGAAACTGTAGAGGTACAGCACGCTGTACCGGTTCAACAGCATTCTGAAACAGTTCCCGAAAATGGAGAGATTCAAAGCGTTGAATCTCTACCCGGGAAACTTAAACGTTCCGCTCCCAGGAATACAAGGGGCGGTCCCAAAAAGGGATCGGATGCTTCGCTTTCCGATAAGAATCAGGATTCCATTTCTAAAACCCGCCGTACCCGCATGATTCGCCTGAAAACAGGAGGACGACGGAGAGTTATACGGAAAGCTCCGGCTCAGAAAATCCGTGAGATCAATTAAGTAAGGAAAAAGGGCAAAGGCACAGAACATCCCAGGGATAGAGGATATAAACCTCAATCTTCTTCAGTGTCGTTGCCCTTCGTTTTAGATGATCCGGTTGATCTTTTACCTGAAAGTGGATTGTAAAATGGACAGGGAAAAAATCAAGGCAGGGGTGCTTCTTTTGCTCGAAGGAATCGGAGAGGATCCAAACCGGGAAGGACTTGTCGAAACTCCCGACCGTGTAGCTGAATTCTACACTGAATTCTTTTCCAGTCTGCAAAAAAATCCGCGCGAGGAGCTCCGTGTTTTCACTACACCGAACCATGACGAGATGATTATCCTCCGTGATGTCTCATTTACCTCGATGTGCGAGCATCACCTCCTGCCCTTCTTTGGCAAAGTGCATATTGCCTATGTCCCCGATTCCAATAAGATTGTGGGATTTTCTTCGCTGGGGAGGGTGGTTGATCTGCTTTCCAAGCGGCCGCAGCTTCAGGAACGTATGACTACAGAAATTGCCGATTACATCATAGACGCCATACACCCGAAAGGGGTTATGGTGGTCATCGAGGCCGAGCACATGTGCATGACAATCCGGGGAGTGAAAAAACCCGGCTCGAAGGTGCTGACCTCGGCCATTCGGGGCATCATGCGAACCGCGCCCTCACGGGCAGAAGCATACAGCCTGATCATGCAGGCGCGATGATGGAATTTGAAATAAGCGATAGAAAATATGATGGCAGACATCCCCTTCTTATGGGCATTCTGAATGTTACTCCGGATTCCTTTTCCGACGGCGGAAAATACTTTGATGCAGAGCGCGCGACGGCAAGGGCGCTGGAAATACAGGAAGATGGTGCAGATATTCTGGACATCGGAGGCGAATCTTCCAGGCCCGGCGCCGAACCGGTAAGCATTGAGGATGAGTTGGCCAGGGTGACTCCTGTTCTGGAAGCGATCATGCCGCGTATTTCTATTCCGGTTTCCATCGACACAACCAGGGCGGCAGTGGCAGAACGGGCGCTTGGACTCGGCGCTTCCATGGTCAATGATATATCCGCCTTGAGCTTCGACCCGCGTATGGCGGATGTGGTCTGCTCGTACGGTTGTCCGGTGGTGCTGATGCATATGGCCGGGAATCCGCGCACCATGCAAAAGTCGCCTCATTATAAGAATGTAGTGGAAGAAATCCTGCAGTTCTTCCACGATAGAATCTCGTATGCCGTGGAGTGCGATATTCCACGAAGTAGAATTTTCGTTGATCCGGGTATCGGTTTCGGGAAGACTGTGGAGCATAATCTCAGCATTCTGCGGCAGATCGGCCGGTTCCATGAGACCGGTTGCCCCATACTCATCGGCGCTTCCCGTAAAAAAATGATCGAACTTATCACCGGCGCGCCCCTGGAGGAGAGAGACTGGGGAACCGCTGCTCTCACCGCCTGGTGTGTGTTCCAGGGAGTGGAGATACAAAGGGTTCATAGTGTTAAAGCCATGCGGCAGGTCTGCGCCATGGCCGCTGCCCTCGGGGAACAGTATGGAACTGTTTAAAATCGGTTTTTTTCCTATAAGGCTCCTCGATATAGTCGATGTGACTATTGTCTCCATATTCTTTTATATTGTCTATCAGCGGATTAAGGATACGAGGGCCAAGCAGCTCATCCTCGGCCTGTTGATTCTCATCGGCGCCTCATACATGGCGGCATGGGCGCACCTGAAGGCGCTCAACGCCCTCATCAGTTTTTTCAGCGGGGCATGGCTTATCGGCATCGTGGTAATTTTCGCCCCCGAACTCCGGCACTTTCTCATCCATATCGGGCAATGGAGAGGGATGGGGTTGCTTGAGCGCCCGGCAGAACAGAAAGCGGTCGAAGAGATCGTCACAGCTGCGCGGATGCTCTCGGAAAAACAATTCGGCGCTCTTTTGGTGATTACCCGCGACAATCAGCTCGGATCGGTGGTTGAAACGGGAACTTCTTTAAATTCACAGCTTTCCTACCAGCTGCTTACCACTATTTTTACCCCGAACACCCCGCTTCACGATCTGGCTGTTGTCATCCGCGGAAATCGCCTGGCCGCCGCCAACTGCCTGCTTCCTCTTTCAGATTCACGGACGATCGACCGCGCCCTCGGCTCCAGACACCGTGCGGCAGTCGGCATAACGGAAGAAACCGATGCCATCGTGGTCGTAGTAAGTGAAGAAACCCGTCAGATTTCACTGGCCATCGATGGCAGATTGATCAGAAATCTCTCCCCCGCCGAACTTCGTAACAATCTGCTCTCTCTTTTGCACTGAGGCGGCGTGATGGTTGTAACAGAAAAAGCGTACGCCAAAATTAATCTCGGTTTGAAAATCCTGAGGAAAAGAGATGATGGATACCATGATATCCTCTCCCTTTTCCAGACTGTACATGTCCATGATACACTGTATATTTCGGATAAGGAAACTCCAGGCCTTGAAAGCAGCGGGCCCGATGTTCCGCAGGGAGAGGATAATCTGATACTGAGAGCCGAAAAGGTGTTTACCGCATTCCTGGGTATCAATACCCGCGCTCACTTCCAGTTGAACAAGAGAATTCCACTTGGCGCCGGTCTCGGCGGAGGTTCCGCGGATGCCGCAGCGGCTCTGCGCGGCCTCAGGCGTTTCTACCATGCTCATTCGCTGTCTGTCACAGCGATGGAAGAAATGTCGGCGAAACTGGGTTCCGATGTGCCCTTTCTTCTCAAGGGAGGCACGGCTGCGGTAACCGGAAGAGGGGAGCGCATTGCTCCAATTGATTGGCCATTCGATTTTACCTATGTCATAGTATATCCCGGTTTCGCAGTTTCAACAGAATGGGCTTATCGTTCTCTGAAGGGATTTTCCGGAAACAGCGACTCCTTCTTCGGGATGATAGGGCAATTACAGGCGGGAACGCTTCGGAAGGATGAACTCTTCCGTGTGTTGGTCAATGACTTCGAATCAATAGTGCTGCCGGAATACCCCGTCCTCGGTGAGATAAAAACCGGCATGCTGGCGCAGGGTGCTCGTGCATCCCTCTTGACCGGCAGCGGTTCTTCAATGGTCGGGATCTTTGAGAATGAGCACGAAGCCTGCAGGTGCGCCGGGAAGTTCCGGAACGAACAGTGGAGCGTGTTTACTGTGAAGGCAAGCCCACCGCTGTTGTTCGAAACGTTCGCCGCCCCAGGTAATTGCTCCGGCGATTAATAATAGATGCCGAAACGGTTTCATCGTTCCCGCGAAGCGGCAACAAGTTCGGCATGACATCGTCCGACTCTTTCTTTTATGGTATCCGCCGCAGCCACTGCTCTTTTCGGACGATCGAATTTTCTCCTTACTTCCCTGCGCGCTGAAGAAGCGTTCAATGTAGTTTTTCCGCATGGCGTCCATATTCTTGATATGTTCGCGTGCATCCGATTCAGTAATAGAATGATTCTCGAGGCTTTTGCAAAAGTCGTGTTATATGTAAATAGAAAACGAGTTTTTTTAACTACAGCCCCCTATCCCTCAATCCCTTTCCCCCTGAATGGGGCAAGGGAAGTCGTTGCTCCACAGTGTTCCTGCCCCCTCCAGGGGGAAGGATGTCCGAAGGACAGGAAGGGGGCTGTGTCAAACAATCTCGACTTTTGCAAAAGGCTCACTCTGTCACTTTTTCACTTTTTTCTTCTTTATAGTCCACACTGACCAAACAGAGCCCCATCGCCGGAGCTGTCGGCCCGCCCTGCGAACGGTCGCCGGTC
>JAUYCD010000192.1 GCA_030692375.1 Candidatus Latescibacter sp.
CACCGGTGTTCTTCCTGATATCTACGCATTTCACCGCTACACCAGGAATTCCGCTTTCCTCTTCCGTACTCAAGATTAGTAGTATCAAATGCCGGTCCCCGGTTGAGCCGGGGGGTTTCACACCTGACTGACTAATCCGCCTAGACGCCCTTTACGCCCAGTAAATCCGAACAACGCTTGCTCCCCCCGTCTTACCGCGGCTGCTGGCACGGAGTTAGCCGGAGCTTCTTCTGCAAGTACCGTCTTGCACTGGATGATATTAGCACCCGTACATTCTTCCTTGCTGAAAGGGCTTTACGATCCGAAGACCTTCATCACCCACGCGGCGTCGCTCCATCAGGGTTTCCCCCATTGTGGAAGCCTCTCGACTGCTGCCTCCCGTAGGAGTCTGGACCGTGTCTCAGTTCCAGTGTGGCCGGACACCCGCTAAGGCCGGCTACCCATCATAGCCTTGGTGGGCCGTTACCTCACCAACTAGCTAATGGGACGCGGGACCATCCAAAGGCGACAGCTTGTAAACAGAGGCCGCCTTTGATCGACCGTCCATGTGGACAATCGACCGTATTCGGTATTAGCACCTCGTTAGAAGTGTTATCCCCAACCTCAGGGTAGGTTTCCCACGCGTTACTCACCCGTTTGCCACTTTACGGAACCCCGAAGGGTCCCTTCACGTTCGACTTGCATGCCTAATCCACGCCGCCAGCGTTCGTTCTGAGCCAGGATCAAACTCTCCATATGATTCTTATAATTTTCATATGAGAACCTGACCTTTTGGGTCAATTAACTGTCTACTCATTCCAGAGCTTACGCTCCTTCTGAGAGGACCTGCTGACTTATATGAGTCTACGCACGTTATTCACTTTTCAAAGAACACTGTATAGCCTCCGAACTTTTTCGGAAGCATACTTTGTACCCCATCGCTTTTTTCGCTCAGGGATATCAATTATACTCAATCAGTTTTATAAAATCAAGTAATTTTTAATCTTTTCTGAATTCTTTTTTACTGAAAGCATCGTAAAATTACCTTGTATCTTTGCTTACCCGATTTTTTCGACAAGATTTATAATATAACTTCTCTATCATGAGAATGTCAATAATTATTTTTAACATCCGGTAATGTGTCGTTCCCGGATGAAATGCACTGCCCGGCGTAACCGTGCAACCACCCGTTCCTTTCCGACAAGAACGAGCAGCTCGAAAAGTCCCGGACCATTAGTGACCCCGGTAACCGCCAGGCGGGTTGAATGTATCAGTTTCCCCGGATTGAGATCAAGTTTTTCCGCAAGTTCACGCACCGAATCCTCGGCGGCTTTTTCAGTGAAAACACCGCGCGCCTCGAAACGGTCGGCAAGGGTATCAAGAAAGTCCGCTGCCTCCCGGTTTCCGAAGTATTTCTCCACCCCTTTTACCTCATACGATTCCGGTTCCCTGAAAAAATAAACGCTCTGACTGGCGAAATCCGGAAGAATCCGGCACCGTTCTTTCAGGAGATGGATGATCTTGAGCAGGTACTCGCGCTCCTTCTTACGGCCGCCCGGGGGAACGAATCCTTCCCGGATGAAGTAGGGCATGGCCAGAATCAGAATCTCTTCCGCGGGCAGTTCATTCAGGTACAGGCCGTTCAGCCATTCGAGTTTTTTGATGTCGAACACCCCGCTCTTTTTGGCGATTCCATCTATGGAAAAGGCCTGAACGAGTTCCTCAACGCTCATTTTCTCACGGTCATCCCCCGGATTCCATCCAAGCAGCGCAAGAAAATTCACCAGCGCGGGCGCAAGGAAACCCATGTTTCGGTATTCCATGACCGAAGCAGCGCCATGACGTTTGGACAGCTTTTTCTTGTCCGGCCCCAGAACCTGGGGAAGGTGGGCAAACCGGGGAATTTCATGCCCCAAAGCCTTCATGAGCATAATCTGCTTGGGGGTGTTCGAAATATGATCGTCTCCCCGCATGACCAGGGTGATTTCCATGTCTGCATCGTCGACCGCCACCCCGAGAAGATACACCGGGCTGCCGTCGGCGCGTGCGATGATGAAATCCCCGATCGTGTCGTTATTGAATGTGGTAACGCCGTGCACGAGGTCGCTGAACGAAGTCTGGCCGGGCGAAACACGGAATCGCACCGTAAAGGGACGGCCTTCCTTCATATGGCGGCCAATCTCTTCCGGCGAAAGGCAGCGGCATTTGCCGGAATACTGGAACGTCAACTCCTGCGGATTTCCGGTCCGTTCCGCCTCCAGTTCCTCCTTTGTGCAAAAACAGCGATACGCGGAACCCTCTTCGAGCAGTTTTGCTACCGCCCCGCGATACAATTCGCCTCTCTCTGACTGGCGAACCGGCTCCTCATCCCAGGCAAGACCGAGCCACTGCAGGCTGTCAAGAATTGACTCCAGGAATTTTTCGGAGGAGCGCTCGACATCGGTGTCCTCGATGCGCAAAAGGAATTTCCCGCCTGTCTTGCGGGCGTAAAGCCAGTTGAAAAGCGCCGCCCGTGCACCGCCGACATGAAGGTCGCCGGTTGGGGAGGGGGCAAAACGGAGACGTTCGGGATGGTACATACATTTCCTTACAAACTTTATTGAATTGCCGTTATTAGAAGCAAGCGCCAACTTATTGAAATAAGAGTGATAACACCTCATTGCGTGTCAGGCCGTGGTGCTCGCCAATGTCTTTTACCAGGGCGTTCAACATTCCTATTTTCAGCGGATCATTGAGTGGAATGGTGATGTGGTGAACACCCCCGTGGTCGGTTGTCAACCGAACATGGGAACCTGTCTGACGAGTAGGGGTATATCCCATATGGGAAAGAGCTCGAATCAAGTCATCCCCAGAAACGTCTCGCGGGAGTTTCACAACACCATGACCTCGTCGTGCACCTGATGCAGCCGTACGATTTTCGGGCGCTCAATTTCAGGAAAGTGACATACGACAGCATCACGCACAGCTTCGCGTAATGCGATCATGTCATCCGCCTGTGTAAAGATCGACTCGCCTACCGCGCGGGCGGTGAATCCGCCATCCGGATCTTCTTCGATGAGAAAAAGGATTTCGGTCATCAGTCTTTCTTGCCATTTTGCTGTTTCAATTCCTCCGCAGCTCTATCAACCGTCACCCGAGTGATCCGCTCATTCTCAAATTTTGTATTTCCGTAAGCAAAACTCCGTCTTTGACGTTCGGCATCAGGAGAAGAAATTTCAACATGACGCGCAGCTTCAAGCAGCTTTTTTAATTCTTCTGACATAGATACCTCCATATCTATTACAAATTGTCTTTATTGCCGGAATCCTACGATCATTCGTCTTTAAAACTATACGGATAAAATATCATCATGTATTACATTGTGGCAAGACATTTAAACAGATTCATCTCCTACTAATTTGGAGAAGAACCTCTTTTCTTGATTCTTCTCCCACTCATCCTTCAGTGTCACTGTCCGGTTGAACACGAGCCGTCCCGGCGCTGTGTCTACAGTATCCACGCAGAAATACCCCAGCCGTTCGAACTGTACCCGGCTGCCGGGAGCAGCGTTCGACAAACTCGGCTCAAGGCGGCAGCCGGTGAGTACTTCAAGGGAATGCGGAAGTTTCATAATACCAAAACCTCGTCATGCACCTGATGCAGCCGAACGATTTTCGGGCGCTCCATTTCGGGAAAGTGACATACGACAGCATCACGCACAGCTTCGCGTAATGCGGTCATGTCATCAGCCTGTGTTTAGATCGACTAGTCTACCGCGCGGGCCTGGTGTTTCTTTACCACACCCCCTGTTCCCTCTCCTAGTCATGAGAGGGGGTAACTCATTATGCGCCTTGTTCTTACCCTATCCTTTTTATGAGAGGGTGGCCTTAGGCCGGGTGAGGTTTCGACATAACTGATTTCTTTGTAACACTTTTTGCCGGATCATCTATATTCCTTCAAAGAAAAATGCATGAGATTATCCTGAAAAGCAACAGGTTATTCTTATCAGCCGCCGTCAATCTCCGGGCAAGAAAAAAGGGTTGCTGTTTCAGATAAAACTCACTGTTTCAGGGCATGTTTGTTCTTGACTAATAAAAACATAAGAATTATATTATAAAGTTCTTGAATGAATATAACGCTGTGTTCCGGTCACTGTCGGAACGATATAGACTCTATCGGGAGATTCAATCATGAAAAAGGGAATACACCCCAAATACCAGGAAATAACCATCACCTGCGGATGCGGTAACGTTGTTAAAACCTGCTCTACCGGCGGCAATATGCATGTAGAAATCTGCTCCGCCTGCCATCCGTTTTATTCCGGAAAACAGAAAATTGTGGATACCGCAGGAAGAGTGGAACGTTTCCGAAGGAAATATGGTCTCAAAGAAGAATCCGTTGATAAGTAGACTTTATTCGCTCAGGAGAATGGAGGCCTTTCCGAACGGATTGGCCTCATTTTTTTACTTGAAAGGGAGATTTTATTGAACGAAACACCGGAAACACCTGCCATAGAAAAGAAAAGCCCATTTTCGGTTTCTTATGAAGATACGGTGGATTTGAACGTGGGCGGGCAGGCGGTAATTGAAGGAGTGATGATGCGCTCTCCCCAGGTCATCGCCACAGCAGTCAGGCTTCCGGACGGAAGCATCGAGCTGAAAAAGCGCGAGTATATATCCTTTGTAAAACGCCACTCCTATCTGAATATACCGATAGTGCGGGGAGCGATAAACTTTTTTGAGATGCTGGTTATCGGCCTTGAGACACTGAACTGGTCAGCCGATATCCAGATACAATATGATGATCGTACCAACCCCAAAGGGAAAAAAGAGAACAGCGCATTCTGGAACGGAGTAATGCTCTGGGGATCGGCGCTTTTCGCGATCGCGGCGGCTATGGGCATTTTTTTCGCCCTGCCGATTTTTATCGCCACCCTGCTCGGTCTGGCCAAAGGCGCTCTGGTATTCAACCTGGTTGCCGGAAGTATACGGCTTTTTCTGTTCGTCCTCTATATTTATCTCATTTCACTGCTGCCGGACATACGGCGGGTATTTCAGTATCACGGCGCCGAGCATATGAGCATTTACGCCCTGGAAGCATCGAGCGCTCTCAATGTTGAATCGGCACGCTCACGGAGCCGTTTCCATCCAAGGTGCGGCACTTCGTTCATTTTGATTGTGGCCATCTTCAGCATTTTACTGTTCGGAATATCCGATTCGATTTTTCCCCTGGTATTCGGCCATCTGCAGAGTTATCTGGAGCGGCTGGCCACCCATCTGCTGCTTCTGCCCTTCGTCGCGGGAGGTTCATACGAACTCCTGAAACTTTCGGGGAAATTCCGGGCGAACCGTCTGGTCAAACTCATGGTGGCGCCGGGGTTGCTGCTGCAGACCATGACCACGGCGGAACCGGATGACAGCATGCTGGAAGTTGCACTTTGTGCATTGAACGCCGCCCTGCAAAGAGAGAAGTTGGTATCGTGAGCATGAATATTCTGGCTAATATAAAAAAAATATACGATCATTATACCAGGCTGGGCGAACAGCTTTCCTCTCCGGAAGTAATTGCCAATCCTCCCCTTCTCTCAAGAATAGCCAAGGAACGCGCCGACCTTGAACACAGGGTCAAGATATTCGGACGGTATGAAAAACTCCAGAGTCAGCTCGCCGAATCCCAAAGCCTTCTGGAAGAGGAAACCGATCCGGAAATGATCGGGCTTGCCCGCTCGGAGATCGAGTTTATCGAAAAAGAGATGGCGCTGCTTGAAGAAAAACTGAAAATACTGCTTCTGCCGCCCGATCCCATGGACGGAAAAAACATCATCATGGAAATACGGGCCGGAACCGGCGGGGAAGAAGCCGCTCTTTTCGCCGGCGCCCTTTACCGTATGTACACGCACTATGCCGACGCCATGGGATGGACTGTGGAGGCGCTCTCCTCCACTCCCTCGGAAAAGGGGGGGTTCAAGGAAATCATTTTCTCCGTCTCCGGCTCGAATGTATATTCACATCTCAAGTACGAGAGCGGAGTGCACCGTGTGCAACGGGTCCCGGCCACGGAATCCCAGGGCAGAATCCATACCTCTGCCTCATCGGTGGCGGTCATGCCCGAGGCAGAGGATGTGAACATCGAGATTAATTCGAACGATCTGAAAATCGATGTTTACCGGTCAAGCGGCCCCGGCGGGCAAAGTGTCAATACCACCGACTCGGCGGTGCGGGTGACCCATATCCCCACCGGGATCGTGGTTACCTGCCAGGATGAAAAGAGCCAGCTCAAGAACAAAACCAAGGCTTTGAAAGTTCTCCGCGCCCGTCTTTTGGACAGAGCCATCACCGAGCAGCAGCAGAGCCGAAGCGCCGCCCGTCGTTCCATGGTCGGCACCGGCGACCGGTCGGCAAAAATAAGGACCTATAATTTTCCCCAGAACCGGTTTACCGATCACCGCATCAACCTTACCCTTTACAAGCTTGACCGTATCATGGAAGGTGATTTGAATGATATGATCGATGCCATCCGGATCGAGGATCAGAAAAGCGCCCTGGAAGAACAGACGAAGGAGCCTTTGCACCAGTATGAAAAAAGATAAATCTTAAAGGTTTGTGAAAAAGTTGGTTTTTATTATCATTAAGATCCTGAAACGAGTTCAGGATGACGTCATGCCGAACTTGTTGCCGCTTCGCGGGAACGAACCGTTTCGGCATCTACCAATTAAACAGTTTTTTCACAAGCCTTTTGAGACGGGTGAAGGAACCGGTATATTCCTATGGCTGAAGAAACCCTGCGGGTGGTTGATCTGATCACGGCGGCTTCCAATCATCTGAAAAGCAGGGGTTTTGAAAATGCACGGCTGGAAGTGGAACGTATGCTTGGCAGTGTGCTCCGCATGAGCCGTTTGGAACTGTACCTGGTATTTGACCGTCCTCTCGGCAAAGAGGAGCGGGATACTTTCCGCGCTCTTTACCGGCGGAGGCTGGTGCATGAACCTCTCCAGTACGTGACCGGTTCGACCGAATTCCGGGAGCTCAAGGTAAAAACCGATCGCCGCGCCCTCGCGCCGCGGCCGGAGACGGAAATCCTTGTCGGTTCCGCGATAGAGTTTCTCCGGGGGAGGGAAAAGCCCCTTGTTGTAGACCTGGGAACCGGAACGGGCGTGATCGCCTTGAGCGTAGCCCGGGAAATCCCTGAAGCCTTGGTGGTGGCGGTAGACCAGTCTGATGATGCACTCCGGCTCGCTGAAGAGAATGCCTGTGCCTTGCAGTTGGAACGGTCGGTCACGCTGGTCAAAGGAGACATGCTGGATGGGATCGCCGGCCTCGGGCCTTTCGATGCGATCCTCTCCAATCCGCCCTATATCCCGTCAGGGGATATCGTTACGCTCCAGCCGGAAATCTGTCGCTATGAACCGCTGATGGCCCTGGACGGCGGAGGGGACGGCATGCGGTATCTGAGAAGCATCGCGGAGGGTGCGCACCGTCATCTGAAATCGGGGGGGCTTCTCCTCCTCGAATGCGGAGAAGACCAGGCAGACCTTGTACAGCAGATTCTGGAACATACAGGTAACTATGCATCGGTGGAAATAATAAGGGATATGGCGGGCCGGAAACGTCTGGTCAGGGCCATTCTTATATGAAGGAGAAAGATATGCGGATTTACTCTCTCTCAAAAGATGAGGAGGATTTTCTGGGTTTCGAGGATGACGGCGCTCTGGTGGATCTGACACGGGCGATTGCCTATTATGAGATTTCACGGGACAACTATTTCGGTGAACCGATTCGTGATATTGAAGAATTGATCTGGGATAATCTTTTTACAGCGGAATATGTTGGCGCGGTCATGGCTTTTGTTGACGCTCACGGATTGAAATCCGATCTGACTGTCGCCGGGGAATATGAAATAAACCCTCCGGTCAATCCGGGAAAGATCATTGCCCTGGGAAGGAATTACCATAGTCATATCCGCGAGATGGGTCATACCATCCCGGATGCGCCGGTTCTTTTCGGCAAATGGCCTTCCACCGTGATCGGCCAGGGTGCGCCGATTGTAAAGCCCGCCTGGATCGGAAGCCTGAGTTACGAGGCCGAGCTGGCATTCATCATCGGGCAGACCGCCAAAAATGTACCCGCCTCGGAGGCGATGGAATATGTGGCCGGCTATACCTGCCTGAACGATGTGACCGCGCGCGATATTCAAACAAAAGACCTGGCACGGTCGCTCCCCTGGATGCCGTCGAAGAATTTCGATACGTTTTCTCCCATGGGACCCTGTGTGCTTTTGGCGGGAGCGGAAAAAGAGCCGCCTGAATTCGGAGTGCAGAGCCGGGTGAACGGACAATTGAAACAGGATGGGAATACGCGCGATCTGATTTTCAGTATTCCTGTTATCATTGAGTATATTACAAAAATTATGACCCTGGAGCCGGGAGATGTAGTATCGACCGGAACCCCGGAAGGGGTTGGCTCCCTCGACCCGGGGGATAGAATTGAAATAACCTGTACCGGGATCGGCGTACTGTCGAATCCTGTTGTCGAGCCCTAAGAGGCTCAGCAGTTCACATGGAGGTAGTGTATGGATAGTAGAAAACAGAGAAAAATCCTTTTTCTGAATATGGCTCTTGCCGCCCTGATAATCAGTGTCATGCTGTTTATCCTTGAGGTCAGCGGAGCTGCCGGCGGTTCGATAATCAAGGATGCCGATAACGGGTATGAACTGTTCTCAAAGGTGTACAACCGGGTTCTCACCAGCTATGTGGAGCCGACCAACGCCTGGGATATGTCCAAAAACGCGGTTGACGGCATTCTCAAAAAGCTCGACCCCTATTCATCGTTTTTCGATCCCCGGGATTTCAAACAGCTTCATGATGAAACCATAGGAAAGTTCGGCGGAATCGGTATCGAGATCGGAGTGCGACGGGATTATCCCTGTGTCATGGCGTATCCGATAAAAAGGGGGCCGGCGCTTAAAGCGGGCATGCGCACCGGTGATCTGATCTGTGAGATCGAAGGCAAGAATACAAAAGGTATGGACCTCACCGATGTGGTGGGTATGCTTCGCGGAAAGGAGAATACACAGGTCCATATAAAGATCATGCGGGGGAATCATCCCATCTTTGCGCTGACACTTACAAGAGAGATTATCCCTCTTCCCAATGTTCTCTATGCCGGAATAATCCAGGATGACATCGGGTATATCAAGCTGAGCCGGTTCAACCAGGAAGCTTCAAGGGAGATGGACAAAGCCATTGCCAGACTTGACTCCGCCAAGGCAAAAGGCATTATCCTTGATATTCGGAACAACCCCGGCGGCCTTCTTACCGAAGCGCAGCAGGTTTCCAATAAATTTCTCCCAAAAAATTCGGTTATCGTGTATACGAAAGGGAGAACCCCTGACGACAGTCTCACATTCAAAGCGGAAGATTCCCCCAAAGTATTACCGAATATGCATCTGGTTGTGCTGGTAAACCAGGGAAGCGCGTCCGCCTCCGAAATCGTGGCCGGGGCGATCCAGGATCACGAACGCGGGGTGATCATCGGCGAAACAACATTCGGAAAAGGCTCTGTTCAAACTGTGTATGACGATCTGCCGGAAGGCACCGGACTGAAACTTACCACTGCTCATTACTATACACCATCCGGCCGTCTGATCCATAAAGTGCGCAAGATGGAGGAGCTTACGGCGGTTGCTTCTACAGACGAAGAGAGGGAAATGACCGACACTCTCGGAACTACCGTTTCACCCGACAGCCTGAAAAAAATAAAAACAAACAGTCCCCAATTTTATACCGATGCCAAACGTATCGTGTTCGGAGGAGGCGGCATTACCCCCGATATTATCGTCCAGGAAAAACCGGTGGGGAACATTGTCAGCCAGTTGTTCAGTCAGAGCATCTTTTTTGATTTCGCGGTGGAATACTGCGAAACCCATCCGGATCTCCAGGATACGTTCACGGTGACCGATGATCTACTGAACCAGTTCAAAGCCTACACTGACACATGTTCCGATTTCGATGCTGAACTCAATAAGCGAGTTCTCCTTTTTGAATATGTTATTCCCGGCAAAGCCAGTCTCGACAAATTCCGGAATAGTTTGAAACAGGACAATTATGACGGCGACATCTTCAAAATGATCGACAGCCTGGAAAAAGCCGTTGCTGCCAAACGCAATGAGGATTTCTTCAGCCACAAGGATACGATCAAACGCATCCTGAAGCGGGAAATCGCTTCCGCCAAATTCGGCGCTGAAGAGCGCACCATCGCCTCGAAGGACTGGGACGTTCAGCTTCAGAAAGCCATCGAGGTTCTGCACAACGAGCAGATGTACCACACCCTGCTCTCTCCGGGGATGAAAACCGGCATAAAGCATGACTGATTTGTTACGAGGCGTCATATCGCTCTACGTATCTGTATGGAATAGATGTCGAAACGAGTTCGGCATGACGTCATCCTGAACTTGTTTCAGGATCTATTTCTCCTTCATAGATATTGTCTATGCTGTTTAATTCCAGGGAGAACAAAACCTTTTCATGCCGTTGATATATATTCTGGAACTTTTACTTGCCGGAGCGGTCGCCGGTTTTGGTGCGGGATACCTCGGTATCGGCGGCGGCGCGATCCTTACTCCGGTTTGTCTTATTCTCTACCCGGCTTTGGGAGTTACCACCCCTGATCTGGTGAAAATTATCTTCGGAACCAACATGTTCCTGGTAACCGCCTTTTCCATCTCGGCGGCGCTGCGTCATCACCGGAACAGCCGGGTGGACTGGCGGACTGTCGCCATTATGAGCCCGATAGCGGTTTTTGGCTCCATAACAGGTTCCTGGGCAGCATCAGTGGCAAGTCCTGTCATGCTGAAAAAAGCCTTTGCCGTTCTCCTGATCGTATCTTCGCTGCTCATTATTTTGAAAGGCTCAACCAAACCGGCCGGTCCCCGTCAGGGCGGCCCTATCCTGTCCGGAAAATTTCTCCTGATCCTTGGATTCGTCACCGGCTTTCTGGGGAGTTTTCTCGGCATCGGCGGCGGCATAGTCATGATTCCCGCGCTCATCCTCCTGTTTGCCCTGCCGGTGGCTGTTGTGGCGGGAACTTCGAGCTCGATCATCATATTCATCGGAATCGCATCCACCCTGTCTTACATGTGGTATGGCCAGGGGATGCAGTTTACTCTGCCGGGCTGGTCAACAGGATACGTTTGGTGGTCGGCGGCGATTCCGCTCATGCTTGGCGGGATTCCCGCGGCCACTCTCGGCGCCTGCCTGAACGCCAAAACCCATTCCAGAGTGCTGCAGAGGATTTTCGGCGCTTTTCTCCTGGCGCTGGCTCTCAGGATACTGTTGAGCTGATATGTACAGAATATTTGTTGATTTCGACGGTACGGTAACCCAGGGAGATGTGGGAGACAGCATCTTCGAGCGGTTTCTGCCCCCCGAGCTGTTGAACCAGGGCTGGCACAGAGATATCATCGAGGAATGGAAAGCGGGAAGAATTTCTTCCCAGGAATGCCTTCTGAGGGAATGCGCTCGTGTAGTGGTAACCAAAGAAAAGCTGGATCTCGAGCTGGAAACCAAGACGCTGATACCGGGATTCATCCATTTTACGGATTACTGCCGCCGGAAAACCTTTCCTTTGACCATTCTGTCGGATGGACTCGATTATTATATTGAATTCATTCTCGCCAAATACGGCATCGACGAAATCCCTTACTATGCCAACCATATGTACTTCACCGAAGGCGCCCTCGGAGTGGAGTTTCCCCATGCGGGCAAGGGCTGCGGCAGATGCGGCAACTGTAAACGCTCGCATATCCAGTCCGAACGGAAAGAAGGGGAAACGGTCCTCTATATCGGAGACGGGTATTCCGACCGATACGCAGTCCGAAGTGCGGATGTCGTGTTCGCCCACCGCGGCCTGGCCGAATACTGCGACCGGACCGGCATTTCTTACATTCCTTTCAAGGACTTTTTCGGGGTTATTGATTTCCTGGAGAATGGAATTGGAAACTTTTGAGGTACAGTTTCAGCCGGACGGCCTGAGGATCAAGGCGCTTTCCGGAAAACTCCTGTCTGATGTCATGAAGGCGCTGGGCATGAAAGTCCAGATGCCCTGCGGCGGAGAGGGTACCTGCGGGAAATGCGCAGTAGAAATTCATCCCGACCCGCCCGGACCCGGACCCTCGGATCTTCTGTATCTCACCGTAGAGGAAATAAAACAGGGCATGCGGCTGGCCTGCCAGACACATGTCGACCGCCCCATGAGCGTCCTGATCTCCCCCGGCATGCGGGTTATCGGGGGGAAAATTCTGGTGGACGGCCTCGAACGCGCCTTCGATCTCGATCCTCCGGTTACCAAGACCTATACCGAGCTGCCCTTACCAACCCTTGAAGACCAGGCGGCCGACCTCTGCCGGGTCAAGAGGGCGTTGAATCTTCACGATGACCGCTGTGAATTCGACATCGATCTCTTGCGGGATCTGCATTCAATTCTCCTGAAGGCGGATTTCAAAGTGACTGCGGTGATGGCAGAAGGCCGCATAATCGGGATCGAAAGGGGCGATACGGCTTCCCGGAAATATGGCATGGCGTTCGATATCGGCACCACCACGGTAGTGGGAACTGTTATAGATCTCACCACCGGCCGTGAGCTTTCCCACGCCTCACGGCTGAATGCGCAGGTGGTTTACGGCGAAGACACCATTTCCCGCATCAAGTTCGTCATGGAAAATCATGGCGGCCGTAACGACATGACCGAAAAAATCCGTGGAGTGGTAAACGAAATCATTGCAGAGGCGGCTGAACAGGCGGGAATCGAGACCAAAGAGATATATGAGGCGGTTTTTGTGGGCAATACCACCATGTCTCACCTATTTATCGGGCTGGACCCTTCGGGGCTTTCGCAGATACCTTTTGTGCCTGTGACCGATACGGCGGTTAATCTGAGGGCGCAGGATGCGGGCATAGCCATCAGTCCCCGGGGGAACATCCATGTGCTTCCCAACATCGCAGGTTTTGTAGGGTCTGATACGGTGGGAGTGATGCTGGCCTGCGACTATCTTGAACCCGGACCGGTACAGCTTGCTGTGGATGTAGGCACGAATGGCGAACTGGCGCTTCGGCGCGACGGTGTCATGATGGTGTGCTCAACTGCCGCGGGACCGGCACTCGAGGGAGCGGCGCTTTCCTGCGGCATGCGGGCTGCGAACGGCGCCATCGAACATGTAAGATTTACGGAAAAGGGAGTCGAGTGTGAGGTCATCGGCGGCGCCGCCCCGGTTGGATTGTGCGGCTCGGGAATCATCGATCTTATGGCCGAACTCCTGGACGCCGGTATCGTGGACCATCTCGGACGTCTTCTCAGCCGTGAGGAGCTGGAGGGAAAGATTTCCCCCCCCCTGCTCGACCGTATCGTCACTGTCGATGATCAGCCGGCGTTCCTGGTAAGCGGGGCCTGCGGCAGTGATGCCGTGAGAGAGGTGCTGCTCACCCAAAAGGACATCCGGCAGATTCAGCTTGCCAAGGGTGCAATAAGCGCCGGGATCACCCTTCTTTTGCGTGAAATGTCTCTAACCGTGGAGGATATCGAAGTAATTCTCCTCGCCGGAGCATTCGGTAACAACATCCGAAAAAGGAGCGCGCAGAGAATCGGGCTTTTGCCTCCTGTGCCGGAAGACCGTATCCGGTTTGTGGGGAATGCTGCTTCCACCGGGGCGAAGATGGCGCTCCTCTCCCGCTCGACACGGAAAGATGCCGACCGAATACGGAAAAAAGCAAAGCACATCGAGTTGGCCGCACTGCCAGACTTCATGGCAGTGTTCATGGATACTATGCTGTTTCCTTGAACTCACCCCATAATCCCCTTCTACCACCCTACTTTTGCTTTGCAAAAGCAGGGAACCCGGTGCAAGCAATAGAGGGGAAGACCCCTTTACTTGTCAAAAGCAGTAGTTTCAACGGCTGGAGTAAAATAAAACCATGAAGATAATCGAAGATTTCAAAGCGGTATTTGAGCGTGATCCGGCGGCGCGTGGATTCTGGGCTTTTCTTATTGTCATTTTGACCTACTCCGGGTTTCACGCCATCTTTCTGCATCGTATCGCACACCTGCTTTACCGCCTGCATATCCCGGTGATCCCTTTCATCGTCATGTGGATAGGGAGACTCTTTACTGCAATCGAGATTCACCCGGCGGCCAAAATCGGGGGAAGCTTCTTCATCGATCACGGCTTCGGGGTCGTCATCGGCGAGACCTCCGAGATCGGACGGAATGTGACCATGTATCAGGGCGCCACACTCGGAGGCACCGGGAAAGAAACAGGGAAACGTCACCCCACAGTCGGGGACAACGTGGTCATCGGCGCCGGCGCCAAGGTCCTGGGCAATATTCAGATCGGAAACAATGTCTATATCGGCGCAAACGCGGTGGTGCTCCAGTCGGTGCCGGATGATTGCACCGTGGTGGGTGTTCCCGGAAGGTGTGTCAAACAGGAAGGCCAGCGGGTGACCAGCCTGACTCTTCGGCATGACCTCCTTCCCGACCCGATACTCCAATTGCTGGAAGATTTGCAAAAGGAAATTCATACCGCCGAAGAAGAAATCCACCGCTGGCAAAAGGGCGAGAAACCACCGGAATTAAAAGACAAGGATGAAGGATGAAGGATGAAAAAACATGAGCAAAGGCACAGAGGAACATGACTGAGGTTCGCATAAAACTGACAAAAGAAATGGCGCTTGAGTATCATCTCGGCGGAAAGATCGGACTGGGGCTGCTTAAACCTCTCAGGAACGATATAGATCTTTCCCTGGCCTATACTCCCGGTGTGGCGGAAGCCTGCCGGCTTATCGAAACCGACCCGGACAGCGCTTTCACCCATACCGCCAAGGGAAATACGGTCGCGGTGGTCACCGACGGCACCGCTGTGCTGGGGCTGGGCGATATCGGCGCGGCGGCGTCCATTCCGGTCATGGAGGGCAAGGCGGTTCTGTTCAAAGCCTTCGCCGATATAGATGCCTGGCCCGTACCCCTCATCGCGGTACGGCAACAGGGATTAACCGGGCGGAGCGATCCCGATGCCTTTGTCGATACCGTGGCGCGGCTCGCGGTCATGTACGGCGGCATCAATATCGAGGATGTGGCGGCCCCGGAATGTTTCGAGATCGAGGACCGTCTCCGTGACATGCTCGACATACCCGTTTTCCATGACGACCAGCACGGTACCGCCATTATCAGTCTGGCGGGATTGAAAAACTACCTGCTCCTCACCGGGAAACACATGGCCGACATCAAGATCGTCATCAACGGCGGGGGCGCTGCCGGTATCCGTATCGGGGAGCTTTTCCGTCACGCCGGCGCGCGGAACATCTTCATGTGCGATTCCAAAGGGGTTATCCACGGAGAACGAAGCGATCTGACCGCTCAAAAAGTGCAGTTCGCCAGAGATACACCCTGCCGCTCTCTGGCTGAAGTAATCCGGGGCGCCGATGTGTTCATCGGCGTGTCCCAGCCTCGCCTGGTGACCGGAGAAATGGTCAGGAGCATGGCCCCGGAACCTGCTATATTCGCTATGGCCAATCCGGAACCGGAAATACGCCCCGAAGAGGTGAAAATAGCGCGAAACGACGCATGGATAGCCACCGGGCGGTCTGACTATCCCAACCAGATCAACAATGTGCTGGGCTTCCCCTTCATTTTCCGCGGCGCGCTCGATGTGCGGGCAATGGATATCACTTTGAATATGAAGATCGCCTGCTCGGAGGCTCTCGCCGAACTCGCCCGCGAGGAAGTCCCCGAATATGTCCGGAACGCTTACGGCGGCATCGATCTTACATTCGGGCGGGAATATATGATCCCCAAACCCTTTGACCGGCGGGTGTTCGTCCGCGCTTCCTCAGCGGTGGCCGAGTCGGCGATAAAAGATGGGGCGGCAAGAAAGATCATCGATATCGGGGAGTATACCAGGGCATTGGAAAAGAAAGTGGAAAAGATGTGGATGAAGTAGAAAAGAAAGATCCCCTCTGGCTTTGCCATCTCCCCTTATTAAGGGGAGAATTTGTCACCGACATTATTTTACTTCTATGAGCACTCTTTATCACCCCCTTCGATAAGGGGGTCGCCGCTTATGCGGCGGGGGGATCTTTTACCCCCATATCAAGATACAAATATCAAATATCAAGTGTTCAACAATACAGTATTTTACCGCCGAACAACACGAAACCCGATATTGAAGTACCTGCCGTCCGGGGTGAAGTAGTAACGGTCGGCCGACCGGCAATCGAGGACGCTGGAGCCGATCCAACTGCCGCCGCGGATAACGCGGGAGTAGCCAGTTTGTGCACCAGTGGGATTAGTAGCAGTTTATGAGCTGTAGCTTCCGTACCAGTCGCTACACCACTCCCATACGTTCCCATGCATATCGTATAATCCCCAGGCATTAGGAGTCTTTTGGCCAACCGGGTGCGTCTTATTGCCGCTGTTGTCAAAATACCACCCAGCGCGGTCAAGATCACTTACAGCGTCGCCTGTATAATAATTTGTCGTTGTCCCGGCACGGCAGGCATATTCCCACTCAGCTTCGGTCGCCAGCCGGAAACCGTTCTTCGTAAAATCGCGCGCGCCGGTACTTTCATTATAGCAACGGCTCAATCCCGAACTGTCACTTGCCGCATTGCAGAACTTTATCGCCTCCCACCAAGACACCTGCTCCACCGGAAGGTTGTCATCCCCTTTGAAATAAGAAGGATTCGTTCCCATTACCAACTTATATTGCCCCTGTGTTATTTCATAAGCACTCATGAGAAATGAAGACAATGTTACCGCATGAATTGGCTGTTCATCGGAATAATCATTTGACCCCATCTGGAATGTCCCGGCAGGGATGGAAATCATTTTGATGTTATTAAGAAATGTGTCTATAATTATAGAGACTGTCTCTGACCAGCCGCTGTCCTTATTTCCGCTGTTTGTCTTTACTCTATAATACCATGTTTCACCGTTTGAAGAGTGAGTGAAGATTTTTGAAGTCTCATTCACTACAAATGAAACAGCATTTGCAAAAGAATCATTATTCGCCTCTTCCAGTACATATAAAGATGCTCCGACATTTTTCCATGTAATCGTGTACAATTCTCCTTTCAACGCGGAAGAAGGGCCTGCAAGAATCGGAGTTGCATATCCCTGGAAATTTACCCCATAAGGGTCGAGCGGATTGTCAAAGGAATGCTTCTTCGACTGGCAGGCCAGTGATGAAAATATAAGCCCTAATAGAAATATGTAGGTGTATGTTTTCATTAAATTTTTTAATTGACACCTTTTTGAATTTTAGATCATTTCTCTGAATTCATCTACGGTTATACCAGCCTGCCGCAGAATAGTCTGCTCATTCACCGACCTCGACAAACTCCTCTATGAAGGAGGGCGGTATCGGTTCATTAGCCATTTTAAGGCTCTCGATATAACATTCAATTGCGTCCCGAATGTTTTCAATCGCTTCCTCATGGGTTTTCCCCTGCGAGATGCAACCCGGAAGCGCGGGACACTCTACGACGAACATTCCATCCTCATCCTGCTCAATGATAATTCTGTATCGCATTTCTCTCTCCTTGAATAATGAAGAAAATATTTCAAAACCTCGCTATCGCATATAGCCCAGAGAAATTATACTTGATTCCAGGCTCGATGTTCCATGTATTTTTCGGCGGTTTCACTTCTATTTTCGGAACAGTAAATATGGCATCAACGATATTGTAGAGATAAACCGCCACTGCGGTACCGATTAAGATTGATTGTATGGTTCCAGTGGAGGATACCTTGTTGTATTTTGCGTTCATTTCTGTCCTGGCCGTTTGTATCTCGCCGGGTATTACTGCGTTTTTATATGTTACATAGGCATCATCATATTTCTTCCGGGCGTCGTTCGCACTGAGAGTCGCGCCGACCGCACCGGCAAGGGCGGCGATCTGGAGAACGCTTATGAATGCGCCCTTGCCCTTGTATTCGGCGTAATACTGGCCGCTTCCGGGGAAGACGATGCTTTTCAAAAGCGCTTTGTTCTTAGTTTTGGGAATAATAACCGGAGAGATATTCAGTGAGGTGGAAGGGCTGACTGTTACCTGTTCCCTGTGCGTTTCGTACCCCATTCTCTTGAGGGCGATTTCATGCACGCCTTCGGCGACGGTGAAATCCCGTAAGGGTGTTTCACCTGCGTTTTTGCCGTCGATAGTGACAACAGCCCCATTGGGGCGGCTTTCGACAGCAATTTTGACCAGAGCGGCGAGGGCATATCCGATTTCTCTTTTTTCACCGGAGGAAAGACTGATATTCTGCTGGAAGTCGGTGTATCCCTGGCGGGTAATAGTAACCGTATAACTTCCTTGGGGAAGCTCCCGGTCATCGAGGGGAGTCTTCCCGATCTCTTTCCCGTCAATGGAGACTGTCGCACCATCCGGCTTTCCTTTAAAAGTGAGCCTCCCGAATGCAGTGAGGTTATAGGACAGTTTGTGCTGTTTTCCCGGCTCGATGACAATCTCTTTCGTAAAATCCTCATATCCGGCGTTCGCAATTACAACTGTACACCGTCCCGGAGCAAGCGCATGATATTGCACCGGCGTCTGCCCGATGCTCTGCCCGTTTATCCGCGCTTCGGCGGAAGCGGGGGTTCCCTCTATGGAGAGATATGATATTTCCGGCTGAGCGGCGGGCTGGGAAACACCGGGGAGCGTTCTTTGCATAGGTTTTATAGGCTCAGGCAGTCGAACGCCGGTAAGTAGTTCATGGCCGACAAGCGGAAGAATATCTAGGACGCCGTCAATCTTTCCCTGATGTCTGAGGCTCGCGGAGCGGATGACTTTGGAAGATTCGACATCCACGATACGGCAGGAAATGATGTAAGTTTCCCCGACCAGCCCCACCGAGCCGATGATAATCAGCTGCACCGAGAGCAGTCTCCCGAATGTCACCGCACAACTGTCATCGGAGCAGAGAGCGTCCTGCATTTTGAATTGATCCAGAATCTTGTCCATCTGGGAGCGTTCGAGGAGAGAGTATTTTTCTTTCAGTTTAGCGCTCTGGTTGACAAGAATTTCAGAGATACCTGAATAGAGGGTTTCGGTCAGGGTTTCCGCCTCTATTTCGGAGATGCCCATACCTTTCAGTTTCATGATAGCGATGCTGTAAGGTTTTTCGCTCTGGGCGTAAGAAATCGGTGAGGCCGCCAGAAAGATAGCGGCGGCGAGGATGCCTGCAAGAAAAGACAATGGTTTATGGTACATTGCCTGCTCTCAAACGGAGGAATTGCGATTGAAGAGTTTTTTAGTATGAGCCAATTGCAAAAGTCATATTATTTTACGAAGCCCCCTTCTTGTCCTTTGGACATCCTTCCCCCTGAAGGGGGCAGGAAAAGACTGTGGAGCAACGACTTCCCTTGCCCCCCATTGGGGGGAAAGGGACTGAGGGTTAGGGGGTTAAAGTTAACAATTTGCCTTTTTTTAGTATAAAAACGACTTTTGCAATTGGCTCATGATTTATGGGATTCAAGGATTACCGTAATGAAAAGAAAAAAAATCAGGGTAATCCTGTAATCATGCAAATCATGGTTCAGACAAACATTTTCACACTTTACTGCCCCATGCTCCCTATCGGCACCGGCTTGGGGATGTGCTTGGCAACCCAGTTGCACTCGATGAAGCTTGGATGTCCGGCCACCCCGAACCTGGAGACCGCGCGCATTTCAAGGCGGTTGTTCCCGCTGTGCAGCCGCCAGGTGTAATGGTCGTCCGAATCCACCCATCTGCCGTCCTCGGTGCGCACCTGGAAGGTTTTGAAGCTGGGGGTGAACGTGGTCATGACGATGAACACCATGTCGCCGTTGATTTCCGGCACAGCCTCCCAGCGCACCTGGCTCAGGGTCGGCCAGAAATCTGCTTCACGGTCGGTGTGGCGCGAATACTGGAGCTTGGGCGGAGCGAGACGGTCGTACCAGTTCAGGTAGCCGTCCCAGGGCCACTGGATGTTCCCCTGCTGGAGCGGCTCGGGAAGCGAAGTGGTGGAGAAATCGTTCCGGGGCATCATGCGCATGAATTCCACATTCACATAGTAGCCGCCCCAGACCGGATGGGCAAGCTCGATGCGCGGGTCGGTGGTGGAGAAGGAGATGGGCAGGCGCTTGAAATCGAGCGGAAGAGTCCGCCATGCCGAAGGCGGTTTCATCCAGTCGATGGGTGTTTTGACCCCGTACATCTCGTAGTAAGCCTTGTGGCAGTCATAGAGGCTCAGCGGGACGCCGGTGTTCTTGTCGTAGCAGTAGATGTCCACTCCCTGGGTGGGATCGAGGTAGACCCATTTCTGGAAATCGTTCGACCATACTTCCACCACCTCGTGGGCGATGATGTTCACATGGCGGGCATGGAAACCCATTACTGTCAATATGTGGGACAGGTAGGCGGCGAACTGGATGCACATGCCGCCTCCTCCGATAGACTCTGCGCGCTCGATGATGTCCACCACGTTCCATTTCGGATATTCGACTGCTGGCGAGCCCCAGATCCATCGCCGGGAAGCGTAATCCAACGCCCGGACGATGATGTCGAACTCGCTGCCTGCGCCCTCTTTCAGTTTAACGAGGTCTTCGCGTTCGATGACCGTCTTGTTCGCAGGCTCATCAGCGGACTGGTAGGCGAACCCGGTGGAGGAATAGCGGATTTCCGGGTTGTAATAATCCCTGACCATGATGTTGGCGGGGACTTCCATCCTGCGGTTGATTTCACGGTCCACCGAAACCGATTCGACCGTGGGGGATTTGAGCGGGTCGGTGGTGGAGAGAACAGCCCGCCACTGGATATACCGTACTTTCGGCATGGTCACCGAACGCTCGGGGTCCCAGTGGGAAGGCGGCATTCCCACCCTTCCCCTGGGCACAACTGTCGCGGTTCCCCCGGAGGCAAGGGTGACCCACTGCGACCAGTCGGCCTCGCTCAAAGGGTCCATGGACAGCCCGGCGCGAATCTGCCAGGAAATCTGCGTTCCGGCGGGTGTTGAACCTTTGCAGGTCAGGGTGAGCTTTTCCACCTCGGTGAAAGGGACGAGTGCGGCGGGTTTGTCCGGCTCCGCCCAGAGGTCGATCACCGGGGATATCAGCGTCCCCTCGGAAACATACTTCTGGAGATTGAGCCGCGCTGTGTATTCTCCTGCCACGCCGTTCTTATCGCGCTCGAGAGCTCCGTGCATATCATTCAAATTGTCTATACCGAGCATCCCGATCAGGCTGGTGGAGGATGCGTTCAACTCGGAGGGATGCAGTCCCTTGCCGGTGATGGTGAATGTTTTGCCGCCGTTTACGCTGATCATGGAATGGTTGCCGATGATTTTCGGCGGCGCCGTGGGAACTTTGAACTCGTCACGGCCCCTGATAAGAAAGCTGATGCCGCTGTCTACTCCCGCACGGGGAGCGAGTCCCAGTAAGACAGGGTCGCCGCCTCCCGCCTTGTACTCGTCGGCGCGGGCGATAAGGAACACATAGCCACTCTCCATGTCCTTTGCGTCCGGGCAGGCGAAGGTGATCTCGTTATCGCCCTTTTTGAGCCAGGAAGGCTGGATGGGAACGTAGGCATACTGTTCGGTGGTCGTGTAGGTGAAGGAAGTGGTATTTCCGTTGACTGTAACTTTGAGAGGCGGTTTCTTGGGCGAGCCCCAGCCGACTGTGAAGAACACCACGGTGGCAGCTTCGCACCGGGGGTCGTCCAGAGCGAGAATTTTTTTTATTACCCGGTCGCCGTACACCGGCTCGGTGAAAGAGCCTTTGTTGCTGGTTCCGGAGCCGGGGGCGTCGTCCTCGATGAGCACATGGTTCCAGAGCTTGACCGCGCTCTCGCCCTCACGCATGACCTGTTTGGCGAATCCCCTGTCATAGGCTGACTGGGCCGGTGCAGTCTGTTTCACCGTGAGCATCCTTCCGGGCGCCGCAGCCGCGGAAGTTGCACCTGCGGCGACCATAAGCACCGCCGCTGTGAAAAGAATAAGTAACCCTCTCATACTGTTGATTCCTCCTTTTTGGGCTGATGAAATCTATAATGTAAAAATGGATATTCTAATGTAAATATAAGAATCTCTTGAGAAAAACTGCTAACCCGGATTATTCATAAAGTTACATAAGTATTATCTCAACTTATTTTTAAACAAACACTTAAGCCTACTTTTTTGAAGGCAGCCCCCTAAATCCCCCAAAGGGGGACTTGGTATGGTAAAGATAATAACATGTAAGTTCAACAAAATTGTAAAATAACTGTTAGGCTTTGTATTTCAGCCTTTTAAGTCCCCCCTTGGGGGATTTAGGGGGCTGTAGTTTTAAAGCTTACAAAAAGAAAATCCTTTTTTATGAATAATCCGGGCTAAGGGTAATACTGTTCACTTAAGCGAAAAAAGGAAGGATTTTTAACCACGAAACACACGAAAGGCACGAAAAATGATTTTATAAAAAAAAATGAATAACAAATTTCGTATTTTTCGTGACTTTCGTGGTTCAAAATTTTTTAAATGAACTGGATTGGGGCTAAGGGGGGAAAAAGAAAATCGTTACTATTACCGTGTAAACATTTTTAGGACTTGACACCCTGTATTCCCCCCTTAACAAGGGGGGATGCCGAAGGCAGGGGGGATTTTTAAAGGCACAGGAGCACACAATTTTTCCCATTTACTGTATGTTGCTGACTTAGCGACATAGCCATAAATAATTTTCTAAAGCAAAGCTGCAAAGTAAGTCTGAACCATGATTAATAGGATTCAAGGATTACCATGATGACCCTGAAACGGCTTTATCGTTCCCGCGGAGCGCAAGTTCAGGGTGACGCGTGTCTTGCCGAACTCGTTTCGGCATCCAATCAAGTTAATCCTGTAATCAGGCGAATCATGGTTCAGATATTCTTTGGACTTTGTTAAAAAGGAGGCGCCATGTCTTTTTCACATCTCTTCAGCCCCATAAAACTTGGTAAGGTGGAAATATCAAACCGCACTGCGATGGCGCCCATGGGGGTCGGCCTCTACAGTCCCGATGAAACCTGGCCGCTCCGTGAGATACGGTATTTCGAGGAGCGCGCCATCGGAGGAACGGGCTTGATAATCACTCCGTTCACCCGCGTCCACGGCGCCCTGGCCTCCATTCACCTGGTCGGTATCTACGATGACCGTTTTATCACATCGCACAAACAGCTTGTAGAGCGGATTCACCGGTACGACACCAAGATATTCCTGCAGATCGCCCTTTCCGGAGGGCAGCTTAGTCATGAGGCCCCAACCTCAATGTACAGCAATTTATATCCGGTTAAACCGCGTGAGCTTACCGCCGACGAGATCGATGAACTGGCGGAATCGTTCCTCAAAGCCGCCGCTCGGGCGGTTGAAGCAGGCTATGACGGCGTCGAGGTGCATGGCGCTCACAGCTACCTGATCGGGCAGATGATGTCTCCCGCACTGAACAAACGCGCCGACCGGTATGGCGGAACCTTTGAAAAACGGATGAAATTCCCAACCGATATAATCGCCGGAATCAGGAAACAGTTCCCTGACCTTCCGGTCGGATTTAAATTCAGCGCCGATGAAGCGCTGCCGGGCGGCGTTGACATCGACCTGGCGAAAGATATCGCCCGTCACATCGCAGGGCTGGGAGTATGCTATCTCCATGTTTCGACCACAGGACTGACCCACGAGTTCATGTACGAATACTGCGCGGTTTCGCCGATGTACGTTCCCCGCAACACCCTCATGCCTCTGGCTGCGGCTATCAAGAAAGCCGTTTCCGGCACACCGGTGATCGCCGGAGGCTCCATTACCGTCCCTGAGGAGGCGGAGGAGTTCATCGCCCAGGGGAAATGCGATATGGTTGCGCTGGGAAGGACAATCCTCGCCGACCCGCACTGGGCTGATCATGCCCGTAAAGGGAAACGGGTCGTTCCCTGTATCCGGTGCAATGTATGCTACTGCCAGCTCTGGTTCGGGAAAGTGCTGTGGTGTTCGGTGAATCCCTATCTTCTCCGTGAGGCGGAGCAAAAACTCCCCGTTCCGGCTGAGAAAAAGAAAGTGATGGTGGTGGGCGCCGGGCCTGCGGGGATACGATGCGCATTGACCGCGGCGAAACGCGGGCATGATGTGCTTCTCTGTGAGAAAAAGCCTTTTGTCGGAGGCATGGTGTATCCGGGCAGCAGGCCGGAATGCAAGGCGGATCTGGCACGGCTTTACGAATGGTATGCCGCAGAGCTGCGGGAGAGCACGGTTACACTCCGGCTTAACTGTACAGTCACCCCGGAAATGGTGGAAAAGGAGGCTCCCGATGCCCTGGTTATCGCTATCGGGGCTGAACCCCTTCTGCCGGATGTTCCCGGAATGGACCTTCCCCATGTGGCGCAGGCGGTCGAGGTTCTCCGCGATGTCGCTCGGTTCAGCGGGAAAAAAGCGGCGGTGGTCGGCGGCGGGGAAGTGGGATGCGAGACAGCCTGCCACCTGGCTGATCACGGCTGGGAGGTCGCCCTCATCGAAATGCTGCCGCATCTCATGCAGGCGTCGCATTCGATTTTTAACAGGTACCCCATGATCGAGCTCCTGAAAAACCGTAATGTGAAAATAATGACGGAAACCAGGCTTAATGCGGTCACCGATGGAGGGATCGAAGTCATCCTTCCCAATCAAAAGCAGTGGGGCCTGGATGTCGATCTGGTGGTAATCGCCGCCGGTTTCAAACAAACGGAAGCAGTTGCGGCCAGAGGCGCATCCATGAGCCTGGTATCGGTAAGCGGGCTTGTCGGCAGTCTGGCCATGAAAGCGGACGAGGTGCATATTATCGGCGACTGCGCCGCTCTCGGCCGCATCCGTGAGGCCACCGAAGCCGGAGAACGTGTCGGCAGCCGGTTGTGAGGAAACGTGTGAATAATTTGTGTTTTAAAAAACTTGTGAAAAACCCTGTTTAATTGATAGCTGCCGAAACGGTTACATCGTTCCCGCGAAGCGGCAACAAGTTCGGCATGACGTCATCCTGAACTCGTTTCAGGATCTAAATGATAATTGAACTTTGGCAAAAAGATCCCCCTGTCGCCTGTGGCGACGTCCCCCTTACTAAGGGGGACAAAAGATAAAAAATTGTCACAAAACAGCGGAATTGGAACAGAACATATTTCTTTTAACCCCCTTCGATAAGGGGGTCGGCGCTAAGCGCCGGGGGGATCTAACAACGCAACAGAAAAAATTTGCTCCACGCTTAAAATCTTAAAATTTGCCAAAGTTCAGTGATAATACCAACTTTTTCACAAACCTTTTAAGATTATGTCGCTTTTATATTTTTCCGCCATGCATCAATTATGGCGCATATACCTTATACCAGGAGAACAGGCATGAAACGTCGCGATTTCTTCAAATGCGGAGCCGTTGGCATCATGGGAGTTACACTCGGCGACTCTTCTATTGCGGAAACAGAAAAAATCACTCTTTGGAAAGAACTGACCGCCTTCTATCCAAAACCAAAGGGCGGTCACATGCCCATGAAAGAGCTGGGTAAAACCGGCATCAAGGTTTCCCGGCTTACATTCGGCTCTCACATTCGCGCGGAAATGCGTAAATATGACTATCAGCGCGAGTACATGATGCATGAGGCGCATGACCTGGGAGTGAATGTATTCGACGTCTATGACCAGGAGGAGGGCGTCTCGACCGGCGGCAGTTACCAGTACGAGCCGCTGGCCAGGCAGATCAAGCCCTTCAAGAACGAGGCCCTCGTGTCGATCTCGTTCCGCCCATACGAAGGACGCACCGATGAGCAGGAACTGGAGCGCGACCTTAAAATATTCGACCGCGACGCCATCGATCTGGTGCGCATCCTGCGCCAGCCGGAGAGTCCCATATGGGGAAAACTGATCAAGTGGAAGGAACAGGGAAAGATCCGCGCTTTCGGCGCCCCGGTTCACGACATGAGTCATATCGATATGCTCGTCGGAAAAGTGCCTCTCGATTATATTCTCTTTCCCTACAATTTTTATCACAACATATGCTGGCTCGAGGAGAAGGAAGACGATTTCGAGTCGGTGCCTGAACGGCTCCGCAAGAACGGCATCGGCGTCGTCGTCATGAAACCTTTTGCAGGCGACTACCTCGCCACTCCATTCATCGAAGTGGCCCGCAGACTGCGGAAAACTGAAGATATAGATTTCTGCCAGGCTGCCATCAGGTATGTCCTCAACTCTAAGGTCGACCCTGACACTATGTTTGTCGGCATGTACAATCTCTACCACCTTTATGATAATGTGGCGGCATACTATGATCCCGGGATGTCCAAAGAGGAGAGGCAGCTCCTGGATGATATGCAGAAAACTATCGTTCGCAGCAACACCAAAGCGTGGCTCCCGGACCACTACCAGTGGCTCGACAACTGGGCGCCCCGGGAACGGTATCACAGGCAGGTATGATGCATTCGATGGAGTGAAGTTTAGACAATTCATAAAATAATTATATCTTGCATTAGTTCACATCTATCATCTAACCCGGATAATTCATAAAAATATAATTCATCACCATCCATTGAGTCAGAAATCCCCTCTGCCTGTTGGCATCTCCCCTTATTAAGGGGAGAATTATTTACGAAACTGTCTTTTTTTCTTCTTTTTTAACCCCCTTAACAAGGGGGTCGCCGTGAAACGGCGGGGGGATTTTACCCTTTGAGTTTATGAATAGATCGGGCTAACAATTGAATTTCACAGTATTCAGGAGGGTCGTATGAAAGAACGATATATCCGTGAAATACTGGCCGCTTTCCCCTATCCCATCGTCGCCTTCTTCTCCAAGCTCCGCACCGACGAGTGCTTCGACCCCGGCCCGCTCAGGCTCAAGTACATCCTCTCGACCGGGGAGACCATCGCTCGCTTTTTAGGCACAGTCACACTCTGCGAGTGCCGGGATTACCTCGAACGGCATCCGGATTCTCCTCCACCGCCGCATCTGACGGCTGATTTCAGCGCCCGTTTCAGCCGTCCCGCCTGGGGAACATGGATGCACTTCACCCGTGAGGGGCTGCGCTGGCTCTCTGAAGCGGACGCCGAAATTACAATGCCGGAGATGGCTGGCCTTTACTTCAAAAAGGGGGGAGGGGAAGCCGAGCCGGCCGCCGCCCTTGGGAAACTGCTCACCATCCGTAACGGGCTGAACCATGAGAAAATCCAGGCGTTCCGCCCCTCCGATTACCGGGAACTCTGCGAGGAGACCTGCGCCCACCTTGAAAGTGTCCTGGAAGCGATGGAGTTCCTCCTCAATTACGAGTTGGTGTTCATCAACCAGATCGAGGTGAATAAGAAGCGGAAAGCGCCGCCTCTTTTCCTGCACCGCCTGAGCATGCTTATGGGCAGCTCCGACGCCTTTCCCGGTGACCGCAAGCAGATGAACGAGTTCATGGATTCACGCTCCATTTTCCTCCTGAATGTGGAAGCGAGAAAACATCTGAACCTTACGCCGCTCCTTGTATATGAATCTGCCGCCGGAAAGGCCCCGGACATTTTCTTCTTCAACGGTTTCGATAAACCCGATGCAGTGGAATATTCCGCCTGCAATCACGGCGGCGGTTTTGTGAGCGGCAATTCCGACCAGGCCGGGGATATCGCCCTGGAGATCGGAAACATTCTTTCCCTCTTTAGCGCAAAGCCAATGGGAGGTGAGACGCATGGATAAAGATACCCCGGATTTCGATTTCCTGGATGACTTTTTCAGGAGTGCCGAGAAAGGTAAAACGCCCCTCGGAAGGACAGCGCCTTTCAAGTTCCTCGATCCCTACGGCCCGGAAGACAAAGGTATTTATTTCGGGCGGAAGTTCGAGGTGGCGGAAGTATACGCCCGTTTTTTCAAGACCCGCATTCTCGTAGTGTACGGCGAATCCGGCTCGGGGAAGACATCCCTCGTGCAGTGCGGATTGCGCTCGGAGATTCCCCCGGAGGACGCCGCATTCCTCACCATCCGTTCCGCTTCAGATCCCCTTGAAGCGTTGGAACGTGAGCTGGTGAAATATACAGGGTTCGGAGAGGATGCCCCGGAATCCCTCAAGGAAATGCTCAAGGAGGCAATCTTCCGCAAGGGCAAGCCGCTGGCCCTCCTGTTCGATCAGTTCGAGGAATTCTTTCTCTTTCAGCCGCCGTCCGTGCGGGAAGCGTTCGTCCGGGAGCTTGCAGCCTGGGTTGAAGCCGACCTCAACATACGGGTGATCTTTGTCATCCGGGAAGAATACCTTGCCCGCATGACCGAACTGGAAACGGTTCTCCCGGAACTCCTTCAGAACCGCATCTGGGTGCGGCGCATGTCCCGCGAGCAGGCAAAGGAAGTTATCATAAGCCCCTGCCGCGCCTGCAATGTTGGCATCGAGGAAGGCCTGGCCGACGCCCTTCTAGACGACCTCACCCGGAGCGGCGGAGTTGAGCTTCCCATCCTCCAGGTGGTCATGGACTCCCTCTATCGGCGGGCAATTGCGAACGATCCGGATTCCCCCTCGCTCACCATCTCCGAATACCAGGAGATGGGAAAGGTGGAATCCATTCTTGCAAGGTTCATCGAGGAGACGGTGGAGAGCCATCCCCAGCCGGAACGGGTGCGCCAGGTGCTGAAAGCCCTCGTCACCGCCGAAGGCACCAAGCGCATCAGCTCACTCGAACAGATAATCGAGAACGCCGCTCCGTTCGGAGAGCCTCTCGACGCCGAAACGCTCGTTCCCATCCTGCGGAGCCTCATTGACCGCCGGGTGCTCCGTGAGGACGCCGACAGCCGCCTCTACGAGCTCCGTCATGACGCCCTGGCAATTCCCATCCGCCAGTGGATGACCGGCCTTGAACAGGAGCTTGTGGAAGTGCGCCAAACCCTCGAAAACCGCTTTAAGGAATATCAGCACCGGGGCACAGTCCTCGACGCCCAAACCATTGCCTGGATCGCTCCGTACGAGGCCCGTCTGCGGCTCAACCCGGACATGCGGTTCTTTGTGGAGACGAGCAGGCGGGCGGCGGTGCGTAAGCGGCGGATCGCGCTCACCCTCGCGGGTGCCGCGGTGGGAGTGTTCGTGATCGTGGTGTCCGCGCTCGGTCTCCTGAGCTACAAGAAATACCTCGATTCCGAGCGGAATATGGGATATGTGTTCACCGAGCGGGCACGGCAGGCGTATGAAACGCAGGACTATAACGCGGCGAGGCTGAATTCGCTTTACGCGCTCACAAAGTTAAAGGGGAAAGATACGGAAACTAGCCGGGCAGAGGCGGCGGGGTACTTTACCCTGAGCCCGGAGTATCCGGTCGTTTTCGATGTGCAGAGGAGTATTCCGGTACAGAGAAGTCTGACCGGGCTGGACTTTTCGCCCGATGGAACAACCATTGCACTCAGCCAATTTTATGATAATTCGGTGACCCTGTGGGATGTCCGCACTGGAAACCTGAAAGCAACTTTGACCGGTGGAGTCGGGCAGGTTATGCGCCAAAGATTCTCTCCCGACGGAAGCCTCATCGCTGCTTGCTTTACAGCGGATCGGGCAGTTCGGATTTGGGATGCACGATCATATAAATCCGTAGCGTTGATCGAAAATCTCGCCGAGAATCCCTGGAACGTGTCTTTTTCTCCAGATGGACGGCTTCTCGCGTTCGGCCTCACAGATGGAACCATCCATATATGGGACCTGCCGGCGAACAAGGAGTTCGCTCGATGGAATGCGCATACCGGACCTGTCTGGATGGTGGTTTTCTCGCCGGATAGCACCACCATTGCCTCCAGTTCCGCTGATGGAAGTGTTGGTCTTTGGAATGTGCGAACAAGGGAGTTGATCAAGCGATTTAAGGGTCATATCGGGAATGTATGGGGACTCTGCTTCTCACCGGACGGGAAAACGCTCGCTTCTAGTGCTGATGATGGAACAATAAGGATATGGGATGTCGCCGCAAGAGACTCTCTCAAGGTGCTCAGAGGTCATAATGCGATTGCGTGGGATGTCGATTTCTCTCCCGATGGGAAATTACTGGTTTCAGCGGCTTTGGATATCAGGTTCTGGGATACCCGGACATGGCAGCAGAAGGCGGTCCTGCCAACTGGAGACAGTGGAAAGGTGAAATTCTCTCCCGATGGAACCATGGTCGTTTCAGGCGGGATGCTCCGTTTCTGGGATGTACGCACCGCCGCATCCCTGAAATCCGCTGTGGGACATGGCGACTCTGTTCTGAGCCTTGCATTTTCCCCGGACGGATTTTTCCTTATCACTGGCTCACGGGACCGCACGCTCCGGCTTTGGGAGTTGAAAACCGGCCGCCAGACCGGGATATGGGAAAATTCAGCCGGGCCTATATCAAGTGCATGTATCTTCCCGGAAGGCAATAGAATAGCTGTCGGTTCGAATGATGGTATTGTGAAAATATTAAATATATCGCTCGGGGAGATCAGCCTTACCCTTCCCGGTCATACCGGTCAGGTCCGATGCCTCTGCCTGTCGCCCGGCCAAGAGTTCCTTGCTTCGGCCTCGGCTGATTCAACCGTGCGGATATGGAATCTTCAAACAGGCAATTCGCGAGTGCTCAGGGGGCACGCTGGGAGGGTGAATAGCGCCTGTTTCTCACCGAACGGGAGTTTGCTGGCTACCGGTTCGGACGATGGGACCATCCGGCTCTGGGATAGTCTTTCCGGCCGCAATCGGGGAGTACTATCCGGCCGTTTCGGGAAAATCCTTAACGTCTTCTATGCATTGAACGATACCGCGCTGGTGTCTGTTTCCGGCGACAAAACCGTTGCGGTATGGAATACTGCAACGCTTGGGATTTCAGCGTCTTTCAGAGAAGACCGGGGCGAGCCTCAAACCGCGGCGGTTTCCACGGATGGTGGCCTCATTGCCCTTGGCTTGGCAGAGGGCGGGGTGATGTTATGGAACTTGCGTTCTCAAACACGAATCGCCTTTATCCCGACCGGCGCTTCCGCGGTCACCGCACTCGGATTCAGTCCGGACGGCCGTTTGCTCGCCGCGGGCACGGCAGAGGGTGGTATTCGGGTCTGGGATGTGTCTCCCGGTTTGCGGGTCACGCGGAACAGGATACCAGAATCTATTTTTGGCGGAGTAATTTATTCTCCTGATGGATCCGTTCTTTGGCTGATGATGAGAGATAGAATTTACGCATGGGATGTGCGGAAGGAATACCCGAAGAGGAGCATTTCCATACCCGGTTTACGATATACTTCCACAGTCACTGCAGAAAAAATCGCATCTGTCAACACCGGCAATATAGTCCAGGTCTGGGATGTCCAGACCGGCAGAGTAATCACTTTGCCAGAGGCGGTAATAGCCAATGGATTTGTTGATTTATCCCCCGATGGCTCCGCGATCATCTTCCCTGGAACGGATGGCGTCGCCCGTATTTGGGACCTGTCAGCGAAACGTATACTACATACGTTGGGAGGAGGGTATTTAGGTGGGAGTTCGTGGGTATTCTATGGAAACTTCTTTTTACCGGACGGTACGCACGCCATGACAGTCGGAGCGGACGGATGGGTGCAAATCCTGGATATGCGGGACGGAAAGTTGAATAAAGTGTTCATGATTCCTGCATCCCCCCGGGCTTCGGCGATATCAAGCGACCGTACGTCGCTTGCTGTTATGGATTCCTTGCAGACCATCCATGTATGGGATATCTGGACCGGCCAAAAGCGCGCTGTTATCAATCCCCGCATCTCCATTGTACGGTCAAGGTCGCTTTCACTTTCACACGATGGCTCGCGTCTCCTGGTCGCTAGCGCTGACGGCTCTGTGCAGGTGTTCAATGTGAAAGCAGGCAATATGGTGAGTTCTTTTCATGCCCCCGCCGTTGACATGAATTCGGCGATCAGGCTCTCCCCCAACGGTGCCCTTGTGGTTGCCACCGGTAGCGACCACATCATCCGGTTCTGGAACGCGGATACCGGGAAGCCGATGATTTCCTTGACTGGACATAACGGAGTAATAATGGATCGGAATGTAGCATTCTCTCCCGACGGCTTCCGGTTAGCGATATCCGATCCCAGCAGTTTCTTCCACATCTGGGACATGGAAACCGTTTCCCTTCTTTCCTCGACTCCAATTCAAAAACTGATCACTCACGCTGAAACCCAATCCCGGCTGACTATGAAGCGGTTCAAACTGGAACCAGATACCCCGAAGCCTAATCTCTTCGGCACGCCGCCCAAACCTCCCGTCTGGCCTGCGCGCCATCCCTTCCACTGGCTCGATAGTGCGGATAAAGGGGACGTGAACACCATGCTCAAGCTTGGAGCCATCTACGAGCGGAGCGGGGAAACGGACAAAGCGCTTCAGTGGTACCAGAAGGCGGCGCAAAAGGGAAACATGGAAGGGAAGAAGAGGCTGGAGGCCTTGCAAACGAAGTTCAAAACTACATCCGGCAACCCGAAATAACGAGGAATACCATGCCAGAAATACGCCTGTCGTTCACCACAATGGGGGCCACGGTAAAGCCAGAGCCGGGGAAGCTCTTCCTGGACACCGGGAACAATCTTTGCCCGGGCATCATCGACCACCACCAGCTCTCCCATGAGACCTGCACCGCCCTGCTCGCGCTCCAGCGGAAGGAGCTCTACACGGAATGGCTTGCGGGACTCCCGGAAGTTGAGGTTGTCCTGCATCTCCAGCCGGATATCGATTGCATTGCCGCGCTCTATATTGTGGATGCCATGCTGAACGGAAAAAATATCGGCGAGGAAAACCTTGAAAAACTCGCACGGTATGCTCTCGAGATGGATATGGGCCGGACTGAGCGTCCGGACCTCGAGCGCCCGAGCCTTTACAACCTCCTCACCGCGCGGTTACAGATCATCATGGACGAGTTCGCCTGCCCGGAAGAGAAAATCCCAGAGGTCCTGAAACAAGTTCAGGATGACACGTGTCATGCCGAACTCGTTTCGGCATCCGATGCCCGCTGCCGGGAGATGAATACGCGCATGGCGCGGGAGGGATTGGAAGTCGTTTCGAGATTTCTGAACCTTCTCGAACGCCGGGAAATCAAAGAGTTCCGCCTGAACGGCGACGCGGGGGATGAGGCGCTCTTCATTGCTGAACGGAAATACCTGCAGGATGACTATCAACGGTATTGCTCCGACCTGGGCGATTTTAACCGGGTAACCATCGTCCAGCCCCGGATTCCTCTTCTGGGGCTCAACACCTCTGAGGTGAAAAAAGCGCTTATCTACCGGGACCCGAGCGCCTCGCTCTTCAAGCTTTGGGCGCGGCACGACATCTTCCATGCCGGGAGCGCGGAGGGCTTCACCGTGCTCCTGGTCATCTGGAACGGCGGCCCCCGGAAAGATAAGCGCTACATCATGAGCACCGATCCGCAAGGGAAATACTGCCTCCGTTTCCTCGGGGATGTGCTCAACTCCCACGAGGCCCGCAAGCGGGAGATTCTCGGTAAAGGTCAGGAAGGGCCGAACCGTCCCGGTTACAAACTTCCCGACCCCTGGTATGATGGCCGGGCGCATAACTACACTATCGTGGACACCCCCCATGACGGTACAGTGCTCGACGAAGAGGAGGTCATATCCATCTTCACCCATTTCATCACGGAGCACATCTTCCTGGAAACGCGCCTGCATGCCAACAGGATACACGTCGTTTTCCCCATGCGCCTGAGTCCGGGTATCACACTCGATACCCGAAAGGTTGAGGAGGCAGGATTCGGGCCGGTTCCTGTGGATCGTATGTTTATCCAGACCTTCACCACCTCCTTTATATCTCTGTTTTTCTCCAACCGTTTCAACATCCGGCTGTTTTCCAAGCCGCTGGACGAGCGGAAGGAACTGATGGTCACTGCCGGGGCGCTCGAGGAGCGCTTCCCGGTGCTGGTGGAGTCTTGCCACCTGCTCGCCTACGGCAATATCCTGCTCTATTCCGTGCAGCTCCGGGTTGAGGATGACCGCCTTCAGACCATCCATGAGGTAAACCGCTTCCTGTACGCCCCCGATTTGGTCCAGGATTCTCCCGATGATTGGAACAACGCTTTCCTCCTTGACTCGCTTTCCCCGTTAGGACTGGAAGAGGAATACTTCATCAGCAAGCCGTTTATCCACGTCGATCTTCTCCTTGAAAACTTCCATTTCTTCCGTGAGCCGGAACTGGTCTCCCCGGTTATCAACGCATTCCTCTCTGGCGAGGCGACCTCCATTCCAAGCCGTCCGCACGGCAATGTGATTCTCCCCTGGTCAGAGTACTGCGCAGTCGGGATGAATTTTACTCACTATCTCTCCTTCCAGAACCTCTCCGACCCGGAACTGAGCAAGAAAAGCATTCTCCACATTTTCACTGTAGACCGGGTGCATGCGTTCTACCTTTACCTATTTGTCATTCTCAAGAAGGTGGTCCTCCGGGACCTCTCGGAACGGTTCAGCCGCCTGGACCTCATGCGCACCGACCGGAAAACCGCCCGGGAATCCCGGAGGCTTGAAGCCGATGTACTGAACTACATCAACACCATCAACCTCCGCCACATCACGAACGATTGCCTTGCCCGTGAGGTCTTCCTGAAGCTGCACGAGGTGAACGCCATTTCAGAATCTTTCGAGGAAATATTCACCTCCGTGCAGCAACTCAATGCGTACCATGACGCACGTATGCAGAAAAAGCAGAGCACGCAGATAGACCTCCTGCAGGCGATATTCCTTGTGGGAGTGGCAGCATCAGTGGTGTCCCTGGGCGCCATGCCGGGCGCAAAGATTGTTACCAGTATCATCCGCGAACCCGACGGGAAAATTCTATGGGATTCAGCATTGACAGCCTTCGAGATGAGCGATCTGATCAATTGGGGATTGCTGGCGGTGCTGAGCGGGGTAGGTATATGGCTGCTCATTAAGCTGCTGTTTTTACTGTTTAAAAAAGACTGAAGATAACGACCATAAGGGAATCGGCGCCATTTCAATCTTTGGAAAAAACTTGCGCTCCTTCAATATACTCGTATATTACGGTATCACCATGCTTCCAATCACAATCGGTTCTTTACACCATGCAGCGCCCTTACATTTAGGGAAGGTACATCATGAACGAGCATGAGGCGCAGCGCTTCCTCAACGAACAGCGTTACCAGGCAGAGCTGCCGTTCCCTGTCTCGGCAGTGTTCACCCACTATGCAAGATCATCGAGCAAGAACTACGCTCTCCGCTCTTTACAGCTTGTCGCTACCGCCCAGTCCACTATACGCTACACCGCCATAGTCGCCGCATGCGACTATGCCGCCAATCCCGACGCCGATGAGGGCATCCTGAACTGGCTCAGGCAGGAATGGCTCGGCGGGAAAAAGCCGAGCTTCGGGACCTGGTACGGCGCGCTCATGCGGCTCCTCGCCGAATCCGGGAAAAGCTGGAAGCATCCCTTTGTCCCCGAATTCGGGGCCATCGACCGCGAACTTCTTGAGAAAAAAATCCAGCCGCTCATCCATAGCCGCAACGTGGAGATCGGGCACGCGGAATACTACGAAGCGCTGGCTCTTAAACACTTCGTTGAGTTGCAGGAGGAGAACCTCTTCGCGGTAATGGAGCAGTTCTCTTTCCTCGCCAGGTATCCCCTGGCGTTCGCGGAGGTGGAGGACGACTACGAACCACCTTCGCCGGGGACGAAACAAGCGGTGAATATCTGCCGTGGTGCATCTCACAATTTCGCACGGTACACAGTTGCGCCTTCCCATCCTCTCCCTCCCGGAGCGCCTTTCATCTGGAACCCGGAGTACACGGGGATTCTCACCCTCTCGCCATTCCTGATCTACGGCCGCGCCACAACCGACGCCGAACAGAAGGAACGAGTAAAGGGAGTCGCCCATATCCAGGGTCTCATGGTGATGAACGGAGTCACGAAAGGCTCGCCGGTCTACACGAGCGTGGACGCCGAGGCGCAGTTCTCGCTCGATTCGTTCGAATTCCCGCCGAAAGAGCGCATTCAAGAGCAGGTGGATAGCGCGCTGAAGAAAGGGCTGGATGTACCCTCCCGCATGGAAACGCGGCTCAGTGAGGATGAGAAGGAGCTGTTCGTTCGGACCACGGACTATGTCGAGCCGGGATTTGAAAAAGAAAGCGTGCCCCTGCAAAAGAAGAAGCCTTCTCTGAAAACAGTGCTAGTATCAGCGATACTCGGCGTGCTTGTTCTCATCGTGGGATTCGCGCTGTATTCACGTTTCACTGCTCCCAAACAGCAAATCAGGTCCATCGCTGTGCTTGCTTTCCGAAATATAAGTGATGATCCAAAGCAAGAGTATTTATGTGAAGGTATAGCGGAAACCATCATTAATACCCTGACACGCGTTGATGGATTGAATGTTACCGCCCGAACATCAGCGTTTTCATTCAAGGGCAAGAATGTTACAATCGCTGAGATTGGAAAGGAACTGAATGTGGAAACCGTCCTTGAAGGCAGTATCCAGAAAGAAGGAGATAACATTCGTATCACAGCGCAGCTTATCAAGGTTGATGATGAATATCATCTCTGGTCGGATACATATAACCGTAAAATGGAGAGCATTTTTGCCATTCAGGATGAAATATCTCAGGCAATTGTGAGAGCGCTGAAAGGCAGGCTTTTAAAAGAAGAAAAAACAGCGATTAAGAAAAGGTATACCGAAAATACGGAAGCCTTTGAGCTATATCTACAAGGCCTTTCTTACTGGAATAAACGGAATGAGGAAGGGATGAAGATAGGAATTCAACACTTTCAACAAGCCATTTCGATAGACCCATTCTATGCACTGGCTTATGCGGGAATAGCAGACTGCTATAACATGCTTGGGTACTATAGCTACCTTAGTCCCAAAGAGGCGTATCCACGGGCAAAGATTGCTGCAGAGAAAGCCCTGAAGATTGACGATACACTTGCAGAAGCTCATGCATCTCTCGGGTGGGTGAGATTATTTTTTGACTGGGATTGGCCTGAAGCACAAAAAGAATTTAAGCAAGCCATTGATTTGAATCCAAACTATGCGGAAGCTCACTCTTGGTTTTCTGTTTATTTAAGAATTACGGGACAATTTGATGATGCCATTGCTGAGATTGATCGAGCTCAGGAGCTGGATCCTCTTTCGGTCAATATTATTACTACGGCGGGGAATGTACGAACAATCGTAGGACGATATAATGAAGCAATGGACTATTACAACAAGGCACTAGAAATGGATCCCTCCTTTCCATTAACATATTTTCACCTGGGACAGAATAACATTTATACTATGAGGTGGGAAGAAGCAATTGCCTCTCTCAATGAGTTCATGATCCTTTCAGGAAGTACACCACTCTCAATAGGCTTTCTTGGATATGCGTATGCTATGTCAGGCCGTAAGGATGAAGCATTAAAGATGCTTAAGCGGTTAAACGATCTTTCGATGGAGAGGTATGTTTCCCCATTTTTCAAAGCATTAATATTCATGGGGCTTGGCGAAAAGGATCAAGTATTTAAGTATCTGGAACAAGCATATGAAGATCGAGAGACTTGGCTTGTTACTAATCAATTTAAACTAATATTTCAAAGTCTTCGTGACGACCCAAGATTTACCGCTTTAATAAAAAAGAATCGAATTCCCGGAATAAGGGCTGTGCCATGATCATCACCCTCCAAAAGCTCCTCCAGAAATCCAAGCATGTCACCGAACCGCGCGACGCCCATGCGCTAGCTCTGGACCTCGTGGAGAGCATGCTCCGGCACTATGCGGTTGTGGCCATTGCCGCGTACCGTCATGCCGGGGCGCGGGACCAAAAGGTGAATCGGATTCTCTCGGAGCAGTTGCCAAGACCTTCCATGGGATCGTGGAAGAATTTCCTCCAAATGCTGACGGCCTCGGATAAGACTCTCTTTCCCGATGGGTTCCGGGAGAAATTTCTCGCACCGCTGACAAAAAAAGTATCCCACCCGGACATTTCACCGGCATACTCGGGATTGCGGAAACTCGCCGACCAGGATGTGTTTTCCTCTCACGAAGCTCCGGCCCAATCTGAAGCTGCACCCTGTACGCCATTGGAATTCTTCGATGCCGCGGTCGCCTATCGAAACCGGTTCGCCGGGCATGGAACCCATGAGTTGCCTGATGCGGCGGTTCAATTCGCTCCGCAGTTCCTGAAAGGGGCGGCGTCGCTCTGTACTCATCTCAACACGCTGTGGTCGGCCTGTCCGGTGTATGTAGCCAAACAGGACAAACTCTATGGGCGGACGTTCTTCCGCCTGACTCCCCTTATGAAAGCGGAGGGAATCGGCGAGTTGCAGGCGGCAGCTCACGGAATGGAAGAGGATCGGCTCTATATCTGTTTTGGTGATAAAAAACATCCAGAGGTCGAGAGCCTGTATCCCGCCGCCTTATGGGAAGAGGATGACATTCTTTTCGCCAATGGGACCAAAGGTTTGATAGACATTCATTACATCGGATATGCCAGCCAAAGGAGCTTCGAAACCTCTATCTATGAGGAAGATTTCCGGGAATTTCTCTGTCCGTTTTCGCCGCCCCGTGAGACCGAAGCGGCGAAACCGGCCGTAGCTACTGCTCCCGCTGTGGTGTCGAGAGTGAAGGGGAAATGGAAACCCATTATCGTGTTAATTGGAGTGATATTGCTGATCATAGCTGCGGTCGGAGGATATTTCAGGTTCGTTCATAAAGGAAATCAGGAAATAAAGTCTATTGCCGTGCTTCCGTTCATTGATGATAGTCCAGGGAAAGACCAGGATGCTTTATGCGAAGGAATCGCGGGAGAGATTCGTAACTCCCTCGTGAATATTTCTGATCTGGAGGTGAGCGGCCGGCAATCTTCTTCAATGTTCAAAGGAAAGAATACCTCCTATAGCGAGATCGGCCGGAAGTTGAATGTTGTATCAATCCTCGAAGGGAGCGTGCGGAAGGAAGGCGACAATCTGCGGATTATCGCGACTCTCATCCGGGCCTCGGATCAGACCCAACTTTTCTCATTCGATTATGATCGGAAAACGGAAAATTTGTTAACCATCGAGAAAGAGATCGCCCGCTCCATCGTGGATGAGCTTCAAGTCAAGCTCGCGAAACAAGAGCGGGCGGCGATGGAGCGGCGGCCAACGAACAATCCGGAAGCCTATATGTACTATGTGAAAGGCGCCGGTTATCTAATCAAAGGGTATACGCTGGAAAACGTATCCAACGCTCAAAAGATGTTTGAGAAGGCGGTAGAGCTTGATAATTCTTTCGCTCTGGCATATACTTATCTCTCTCTTACTCATGCGGAATTCCATTGGTTTTATTATGACAGAACGGAAAACCGTTTGACACAAACGAGAGAAAATGCCGAAAAGGCTCTTCATCTCAACCCTCAATTGCCGGAAGCTCATCTGGCGATGGGAACGTATTATCAGATCACCACCCAGTTCGATTCCTCTTTGAAGGAGTTTGAAGCCGCTTATCAATTAGCCCCTCGCAATGGTTTATGCCTGTACTTTTTAGGGATAAATCACCGATGGCGCGGCAAGCTCGACCTCTCGTCGGAATATCTGGAGAAAGCGCTCAAACTGGATCCCCTCTCGCAAATGAATTATTATGAATGTGCAATCAATCTTTATTCTATGCGCGCCTATTCGGAAGCATTACGCTATTTGGATAATGGAATCATACTGGCTCCCGAAAATGTCGACAACTATTGTCTCAAGTCGGCGATATATATCAGGTGGCAAGGTGACGTGCGTAAAGCACGGGCGGTCCTGAATAAGGCCCCTGTGAGTCAGGATATGCTGTTGAAATCATTTGATGGATTCAACCGGTTTATGGAATTAAACATCCTGGAAGGTCATTTTGACGAGGCATTGGAACTGCTCTCAAGAAGCTCCGGAGATATATTTGAATCCGTGTTGACTTTTAGCACCAAAGCGCAACTGCAAGCCCAGTTGTATGGACTGATGGGTAACCGGACCCGTATGCTTGAATATTATGAATCAGCCCGCACTTTGCTTGAATCCCTGATTCAAAAGAATCCGGATTATCCTCGATACCACAGCGCCCTTGGGATTGTATATGCCGGTCTGGGACGAAAAGAGGATGCGATAAGGGAAGGGGAGAAAGCGGTGGTATTGAAAGACCTCCGGAAAGAGATGTGGATGGGAATCGGCCGAGTTGAAGACCTGGCTCGTATTTATACGATGACGGGAGAATATGAGAAAGCGCTCGACAAGATCGAGTATCTCCTGAAACAGCCGGGGACGCTCTCACCCGCCCTGCTCCGCATTCACCCGGACTGGAAACCGCTGCATGGACATCCCCGGTTCAAAGCACTCATCGCTGAATAGACCTTATCTTATTTAGTGTAATGTCAATCAGATAATGTCTGGTGCTGGAGTTTCTTTTTCTTTTTACCCCCTTAAAAAGGGG